>JAJYRX010000007.1 GCA_021793875.1 Pseudomonadota bacterium | reverse complement strand
AGAACTACGGTGGTTATTAAAAATAATATTAAACCCAGTTCAAGCAATGCCGCCTTCTGCATACCTCCGGCCTCATTAAACTCGTTTGCCAATGCTGAAGCTATTGAGTTAGAAGGGGAAAATATTGAGCTTGGTAAATTAAAGGCATTACCAATAACAAAAGTGACCGCCATAGTTTCACCAAGTGCCCTACCTAAACCAAGCATTATTCCGCCTATTACCCCATTTTTGGTAAAAGGTAATACCACTTTCCATACAACTTCCCATGTAGTACTGCCAAGGCCATAAGCTGACTCTTTAAGCAATGGAGGAACGACATCAAACACGTCGCGCATAACTGCCGTAATAAAGGGAGTAATCATAATCGACAGAATAAGGCCTGCAGTAAAAATACCTATTCCAAAAGGTGGCCCTGCAAATAACTCGCCAAGCACAGGAACATCTTCAAAAAGGCCTATAAGACCTGGCTGAATATACTCTTGGAACAATGGGACAAATACGAACAGACCCCACATACCATATATTATGGATGGAATTGCTGCCAACATTTCTATTGCGGTTCCAAGTGGTCGCCTTAGCCATAAGGGCGACAACTCAGTAAGAAACATTGCTATTCCAAATGAAACAGGCACGGCAATTGCCAAGGCTATAAGAGAAGTTAGTAAAGTACCCATTATGGGTACTAAAGCGCCGTATTCGTTACGAACTGGATCCCAGTTATCGGTCCATAGAAACTGAATACCGTTACCCATTAAAGACTCGCGGCTGCCCCATATAAGAGATATGACTATGGCAGCCAGCAATAGGAATACGAAGACCGCAAACGCCCGCGTAAGGTTACGAAATATTGCATCGGCCATAGCATTTTTGTTTGCGTTCATTAATGCTTATTCCCAAATAACAGAACCATCGGAGGCTTTAATGTTTTCAGCCCATACCTTGGTTATGGAGTTTACTACGTCATCAGGCAGAGAGACATAATCAAGCTCAGCTGCTGACTCTCGTCCATTTTTAAAGACCCAATCAAAAAACTCTAAAACAGCTTTAGTTTGTTTAGGCTTGGTAGTTTTTGTGTGCAGGAGTATAAAGCTAGCTGCTGTTACTGGCCAGGATTCAGGGCCAGATTCATTAGTTAGCACTACCCCCATGCCAGGAGTTCCTTCCCAATCAGCATTTGCAGCCGCAGCGCTAAAACTTTCTTGACTTGGTTGTACAAACTCACCATCAGAGTTTTTCAATTGCGTCCAGGACAGGCTGTTTTGCTTGGCATATGCATACTCTACATAACCTATGGAGTTCTTGAGTTGACGTACGTATGCCGCAACACCCTCATTACCTTTTCCACCCTGACCAGTTGGCCACTTAACAGCCTTGCCCTCACCAACCCTTTGCTTCCACTTGGGAGAGACCTTAGATAAATAGTTTGTCCAACCAAATGTTGTGCCAGATCCATCAGACCTGTGTACAACTACTATGGAGGCCGAAGGAAGGTCAAGATCTGGGTTTAGCTCAACAATTGCTGGGTCATTCCATTTTTTTATATCACCCAGGAAAATATCTGCCAACACCTCACCGGAGAGCTTAAGTTTGCCGGGTTCTATGCCTGCTATGTTTACTACCGGAACGGTACCGCCAATAACAGCTGGGAACTGCAGCAAACCATTCTTTTCAATTTCTTCTATTGGCATTGGATCATCAGAGGCACCGAAGTCTACTGTCTTGGCAATTATTTGTTGTTGGCCACCACCAGACCCAATGGATTGATAATTCACTCTTACACCAGTTTCGGCGTTATATTCAGCAGCCCATTTTGCATAGATAGGATATGGAAATGAAGCTCCAGCACCAGTTATATCAAGGGCTGAAGCCGAGAACGAAACAGCGCCAAATAGAACACCATATGTAAGGCGCATTAGTTTCCGTTTAATCATTAGTTTTTCCTAAAAAGTTGAATAACGTTACAGACTATTTGCCTGCTGTCGTAATAGTAAGAAAACTATATGACAGTTTTATTACAGATATTCTGTATTAAGCTATTCAAGGCCAGAGTTCATTATATTTACTGCTTCTTTAGCAAGATCTTCGGTCTCTGCCTCTGCCATAAGGCGTAGTATTGGTTCCGTACCAGAGGCACGAACTAGAACTCTACCCTTTTTCCCAAGAAGTTCTGTAGCATTGGATATTGCTTTTTTCAGACCATCATGTGATTGCCAGTTTCCTGATTCTGGCAATGGTACGTTAACCATAACCTGTGGATATAGCCTCAGGTCAGACACAAGCTCACTTAATGAGCATCGTTGGCGTTTCATTGCCTTTAGCACCTGAAGTGCTGCAATTATGCCATCGCCAGTTGTGTGTTTGTCCATGCAAAGAATATGGCCGGAACTTTCACCCCCGAACAACCAGCCACGCTTCTGCAGGGTTTCAAGTACGTATCTGTCACCCACATTGGCACGCTCAAAAGCGACATCTAGTTTATCTAGACTGCGCTCTAACCCATAATTACTCATTAGTGTTCCAACAACTCCACTAACGGGCCTATCTAACATGCGATCACTAACTATGGCGTATAGCAGTTCATCACCGTTGTACAAACGACCAGACTTATCGACCATAAGCAGTCTGTCAGCATCACCATCAAGAGCAATGCCTATATCGGCGTTACGGTTTTGCACTTCTTTGATTAGAGCATCAGGTTCTGTTGCACCAACACCATCGTTAATATTGAAGCCATCAGGCTCACAACCTATGGTGAAAACCTCTGCACCTAGCTCGCGAAACACATAAGGAGCTATGTGATATGCTGCGCCATTGGCTGCGTCTACAACTATGGACATTCCTAATAGATTCATTTCATTAGGAAAGGTACTTTTACAAAACTCTATGTATCGACCCGCTGCGTCATCTATACGTCTGGCACGACCCAACAAAGCAGACTCAACACAGTCCAATGGCTGATCTATAGTTTTTTCTATACGCAACTCTACCTCATCGGCCAGCTTAAGCCCTTGTGAAGAGAAAAACTTTATCCCATTATCCTGATATGGGTTATGGGATGCACTTATAACCACACCGGCAACCAAGCGCAACGCTCTTGTAAGGTAAGCAACCGCTGGGGTTGGAACGGGCCCAGCTAACAACACATCTATACCAGCAGCCGACATGCCAGCCTCAATAGCTGACTCTATCATGTAACCAGATATGCGGGTATCTTTTCCTATAAGCACTGCTGGTCTGCCACGCCCAGGATGCTTTGCTGCTAGCACACGACCTGCAGCGTAGCCCAGTCTTAATGCAAATTCAGCGTTTATAACGCTACCACCAACTGTGCCGCGGACTCCGTCAGTTCCAAAATATTTTCGTGTTGTCATAGGTAACTTCCATGCTCAGCTGCTAACCATACTTTTAATGCATCGCAAGTATATTGCACATCGTGCACTCTGATTATATTGGCGCCTCTATGCACTCCTGCCAGAGCAGCGGCTATGCTCCCAGCCTGTCGGTTAGCAGCATCTCTGCCAGTGACATGACCAATCATGGACTTGCGGGATACACCTAAAAGAATTGGGTATCCAGATGGACAGCTTAGACTAAGGTTACGTAATAAATGATAATTTTGCTTTTGTGTTTTGCCAAATCCAAAACCCGGATCAGTAACAATACGATTCTTACTTATCCCTGCTTTAACAATAGTGTTAACTCTTTGCTGTAAAAAATCTTTTACATCAGTTAGAACATTTTCGTATACAGGATTTTTCTGCATTGTTCGCGGCTCACCCTGCATGTGCATAACACATAAGGCACAATTGCTTTTAACCACAACACTAATACTTTCCGGGTTATTGAATCCGGTAATATCGTTAATCATGTCTGCACCAGCTTCAAGAGACAGTGCCATTACTTCCGGCTTAAAAGTGTCTACGGAAATAGGCACTCCTGTTTGAGATAGAGCCTCTATAACAGGAATAATGCGACTTGCCTCTTCATCAACTGATACTGGATGAGCGCCAGGTCTAGTTGACTCGCCTCCTATGTCCAATATGTCGGCACCTTGACTTATGAGTTCAAGCCCGTGCTTTATGGCCTTTTCTGTACTGAAGTGTCTATTTCCGTCAGAAAAGGAGTCGGGCGTTACATTGACTATGCCCATAATTAATGGGCGCTTAAGATCAAACTTAAAGCGCCCAAGCTGCAGATATGAGTTCATTGACTGCGATTAAAGGTTATTTATTAGACCGGTGTAGTTGCGGTATCTCCGCTGCCTTCTTTTGGAGAAGCCACACCGCCTGATGAGGGTGGGGTTGCACTACCCGAAGATGAGTTGCTATCTTGAGGTGGTCGAGGCGGACGGCCATCCATAATATCGTCTATTTGGTCGGCGTCTATAGTTTCCCATTCAAGAAGCGCTTCAGCCATTGCATGCATTTTGTCTTTGTTACTCTCGATTAGGTCGCGAGCTATGGTGTATTGCTCATCTATTATTTTGCGAATTTCCTGATCTACCTTTTGCATAGTGGCTTCTGAAACATGCGTAGTTTTGGTAACGCTGCGCCCCAAGAACACCTCACCTTCATTCTCGGCGTATACCACCGGCCCCAAAGTATCAGTCATGCCATAGCGGGTAACTATATCTCTGGCTATTGCAGTTGCACGTTCAAAGTCGTTAGAGGCTCCTGTTGTCATTTGATTCATGAACACCTCTTCAGCTATTCGACCACCAAACAGTACAGCTATCATATTTAACAGCCGCTCTTTGTCCATACTATAGCGATCGGTTTCGGGAAGCTGCATAGTTACACCTAGAGCCCTGCCTCTAGGAATTATGGTTACCTTGTGCACGGGATCTGTTTTTGGCAGCAATTTAGCAACTAGGGCGTGACCCGCCTCGTGATATGCAGTATTACGACGCTCCTCTTCTGGCATTATTATTGAACGACGCTCAGCACCCATTATTATTTTGTCTTTAGCATTTTCGAAGTCGCTCATATCGACAGACCGACCGTTACGACGAGCTGCAAACAAAGCCGCTTCATTAACTAAGTTAGCAAGATCAGCACCAGAAAAACCAGGAGTTCCGCGCGCTAGTACGCTGGCATCAACATTTGATGACAATGGTACTTTACGCATATGAACATTAAGTATTTGCTCACGACCTCGTATGTCGGGCAGAGGCACAACTACCTGTCGGTCAAATCTGCCTGGACGCAATAAGGCCGGGTCTAGTACGTCTGGACGGTTAGTGGCGGCAATTACCAATACACCCTGACCCGTTTCAAACCCATCCATTTCAACCAGAAGCTGGTTAAGGGTTTGTTCACGTTCGTCGTTTCCACCACCCAAACCTGCACCACGCTGACGACCAACAGCATCAATTTCATCAATAAAAATAATGCATGGCGAGTGCTTTTTAGCGTTTTCAAACATGTCGCGCACACGAGCAGCACCCACACCTACAAACATTTCTACGAAATCGGAGCCGGAAATACTAAAGAACGGGACCTTAGCTTCACCTGCTATAGCTTTTGCAAGCAACGTTTTACCAGTTCCAGGGGAACCAACCATTAGTATGCCCCTTGGTATGCGACCGCCCAACCTCTGAAACTTTGTTGGGTCACGTAGGAAATCTACCAGTTCTTGCACATCTTCTTTGGCCTCGTCACAGCCTGCTACATCGGCAAATGTTATCTGATTATTATTTTCATCAAGTAGCCTTGCTTTAGATTTGCCAAAACTAAATGCACCACCTTTACCGCCCCCTTGCATTTGACGCATGAAGAATATCCATACACCAATAAGAAGCAGCATAGGAAACCAGGAAATGAACACACTGGTAAGGAAAGAAGGCTCTTCACGTGCACGACCGGATACTTCTACCCCTGACTTTACCAACTCTGGAACCATCCAGAGGTCGCCTGGGGAAGTTAGAGTGTATGGGCGGCCGGAATCGGGCGTTACATATAAGGTATCGCCTTGTATATCTACCTTGTTAATACGACCTGCCTGAGCATCGGTCATGAACTGCGTGTAGGTTACGTTATCAGAAGTGGTTACACGCCCGTCGAACTGCTTAAACACTGTAAACAGTACGAAGGCTATTACCATCCATATGGCAACCTTGGAAAAAGAGTTGTTCAAAGCCAACCTCCTGAGTATTGCTTTGTTTTACCCGGCACAAGACTACTATAAATGAGCCGGTTAAACATTTAATGCTTTATTTTAACCGATCATGTAAATCGGTGGCACTTTAACAAAAGTAACTGTTATTTAAGACTTCTAGATATCAAAAAGGTTTCAGATGATTTATCTCTTGATGCCTTCGGCTTGCGAATAACAACCCTGTTGAAGTACTTACGATAAAGCTCTACAGTTTGTGAAAAACCACTACCATTAAAAGCCTTCACAATAAGACACCCTCTGGGCTTTAGATGGTCACGAGCAAAGTCTAAGGCTAGCTCGTGCATATGTTGCATGCGTGCCGCATCAGCAACTTTAACACCAGATAAGTTGGGGGCCATGTCGGATATTACAAGGTCTACACGACTACCATCAAGTAAACGCTCAAGCTGCTCAAGGATATCGTTTTCTCGAAAATCGCCTTGAATAAACTCTACATTGGGCAAAGGGTCCATAGGAAGTATATCTAAAGCAATAACCCTACCTTTAAATGCTCCCGACTTGTCATGCATGCGTTCGGTAGCCACCTGTGACCAGCTACCTGGAGCAGCACCAAGGTCGACCACAACGTTACCAGGCTTTAGCAGATTTTCAGCATCTAGAAGCTCTATTAGCTTAAACGCTGCTCTGGCCCTGTAGCCTTTTTGTTGCGCCATTTTCACGTATGGGTCATTTATATGATCGTGAACCCACTGTTTTGAGAATTTTTTCTTAGCCATTCCCGTACAATAAAAGATATGAGCAAACTAGATATTACTTCACAACAGCGTCGCGCCCTAAAATCGGCTGCGCATAGTCTTAAACCCGTTGTAAAAATTGGAGATAAAGGCCTTACAGAATCTGTATTAAAGGAAATAAACCTAAACTTAAACGCACACGAACTGATAAAGGTTCATGTGGCCGAAGAAGACAAATATGATCGCAACCAAATATTAGAAACTATATGCGAACAGCTTAATTGCGCTCCTATAAGCCATATGGGTCGAATGCTGGTTCTATACAGACCAGACCCCAAAAAGCAGGAGTCTGAGAGTACAACGCGAGCTGAGCGCAAACCATCACAGCCATACATACCTAAGCAGCTTGCAGCACAGGGCATAAACAAAAAGCCCAGAAACTATGGAAAACCCAGTGCTGGTAAACGCACTACTCGTACTTAACACTTATTACTTCAAACTCACGCACACCAGCCGGCGCGTTAACTTCTGCCACATCTCCGGTTTCTTTTCCTATTAATGCGCGAGCAACTGGGCTAGACACCGATATGAGGTTTGACCTTATATCGGCTTCTACATCACCTACTATCTGATATGTGACTGTCTCACCGCTATCTAGGTCTTCGAGCTCAACCGTTGCTCCAAAGACAATTTTATTACCAACGTCTAGGGTAGCAGGATCAATTATCTGTGCATTCGACAAAGTACCATCTAGCTCTTTTATTCGGCCTTCTATAAACGCTTGCCGCTCTCTTGCGGCATCATATTCAGCATTTTCTGAAAGATCTCCCTGCGCTCTTGCCTCGGCAATAGCATCTATAACCTTTGGACGCTCCACGGTTTTAAGACGTTGAAGTTCGGCGCGCAGACGCTCTGCCCCGCGTACTGTCAATGGTATCGCTGACATAACAACCCTGATAAAAATGATTTATAGCGCAATATGCGCAAAGAAAAACAAACGCCCCGGGCAGAAACCGGGGCGAGCACAACTTATATTGTGCTAAAAGTACGAGCAGATTGCAAGCTCAGGTTAACCCCTTAATACATCTGGCAACCAAAGTGACAACTGCGGCACGTATGTAACGAAAAGCAGATATATAAGCAAAGCTACAAGCCACGGCGATGCTGCCCTTATTACCTGCCCTATGGATAAGTTTGTTATACCTGAAGTTACGAATAGATTCAAACCTATTGGTGGAGTGATCATTCCAATCTCCAGGTTAACAACAATAATAATACCTAAGTGAACAGGGTCTATTCCTAATTGCATTGCTATAGGAAATAATATTGGAGCCAGTATTAAAATAATACCCGTAGGCTCCATAAAAGCTCCAGCAATAAGCAGCAGTATATTAACCACAATTAAAAACTGCCAAGGCGCCATTTCCATAGCAATAATTTGCTCTGCTATAGCTTGTGGTATGCGCTCCGTAGTTAGCACATGAGCAAACAGTAGTGCATTAACAATAATGAACATAAGCATTACTGTTACCTTGGCTGACTCTATAAGTACGTCGGGCACACCCGATATGCGTATATCGCGGTATATAAATACCGCAACTACAAAGGAATATACTGCAGCTACAGCCGCCGCTTCGGTTGGCGTGAAGACTCCACCGTAAATACCACCAAGAATTATTATCACTAGCAGCAAGCCCCATATGGAATTTTTTGCTGCACTTAAAACTTCAGACAAGCTTGCACGTGGCTGCCTGGGCATATCTTTAATGCGTGCCACAATATAAATAATGACCATTAGAAACAGACCAAGCATTACACCTGGAATAACTCCAGCCATAAATAAACGGCCGACCGATGTTTCTGTGGCAGCACCATACACTACTAGAACAATTGACGGCGGTATTAATATTCCTAATGTACCTGCATTGCAGACAACTCCAGCAGCAAAGCTTTCTGAGTAGCCAGCTCTAACCATTCCAGCAATTACTATGGAACCAACTGCAACCACTGTTGTAGGTGAGGAACCAGAAACCGCTGCAAATAGCACACAGGCAAGCACAGAAGCAATGGCAAGACCACCGTGCAAATGCCCCACAGCAGCATTAGCAAAACGTATCATTCTACGGGCAACGCCACCAGTAGTCATAAACATGCCCGCTATTACAAAAAATGGAATTGCCATCAATGTAAAATGCTCGGACGTTTCATACATTTTGAGCACAAGAGATGGCAAGGAATCGTTAGCGAACAGTAGTATGGTTGCTATAGATGACAGACCAAGTGCCACCGCAACCGGCATACCCATAAACATAAATAAAAACAGCAGTACGAACAGCATCGTTGTGGTCATTTTTCTTGCTCCGCACTGTTATCTATGTTTGAACTATGTTTAAGAGCATCAGCAGCTTCATCACCCAGCAGGGTCACGTTTCGTCCACGGATAAGGCTTATTAGTAACTGCGCGAACCGTAAAAACATTAAAGCAAAGCCAATTGGTAAAACCAATCGTGGAATCCATTGCTGTATTGGCAGGTCTTGTGCAAATATGCCTATCATGTGCATACGTTCGACATAACGCCATGCTCCTACAAAGACTATTAGGCTGTAAACCATGCACAGAAGAGTAGCCAAAACACTAACAAAATTCGAAAACCGATGCGGAAGCAGCTTAACTACAGCATCTACACCAATATGGGCGCCCACACGTATACCATATGAAATGCCCAAAAATATTACACCTCCAAACAAATATGTAGTGAGCTCAAGAGCCCATACAAAACTGTAATTGAAGATATACCTTGCTATTACCTGACCAAAGGTAACAAGAGTCATGGTCGCCAAAAGAGAAGCAATTAGATATTCTTCTAGACGCCCAAAAATTGACGATTTCATTATTTAGAGATCTCGTTTGGTGGTAAAAAGCCTGCACATGCGCACAATGCATGGCAGGCTGATATAAAACATTTTTGTTTACTTGTTGTTAGAAGCAACGGCTGCCTCTATAAGGTCTGCACCAATTGCATCTTCAAACTGTTTCCATACTGGCTGCATAGCTTCACGCCATACGGATATATCTTCGGATGTAAGCTCGTGAACCTGGGCTTTGTTGTCTTCAATAATACGTTTGCGATCACGCTCGTTTAGGTCAGCAGCCAAGTTATTAGCATGCTCAGTGGCCTCTTCCATGGCCTTTGTTAATGCTTCACGCATTTCATCATCTAAGCCATTCCACCAACCGTCGTTTGTTACCACCATGTAATCTAAAACACCGTGGTTGGAAAGAGCAATTGTTTTTTGAACTTCGTGAAACTTCTGTGAATACATGTTAGACCAGGTGTTTTCCTGACCATCTACAACACCAGTCTGTAGAGCCTGGTACACTTCAGCGAATGCTAGCTTTTGAGGGTTTGCGTCTACTGCACGGAACTGTGCCTCAAGAACATCGGAGGCTTGCACGCGGAACTTAAGACCTTTTATGTCTTCGGGACGAGAAAGCTTATCTTTGTTGGTAGACAGCTGTTTCATACCGTTATGCCAATAAGCTAAACCTTTTATACCCCGGTTGGTCATGGAGTCTAAAAGACTGCGACCGGCATCAGAGTGCTGGAAGCGATCGACTGCGTCCATGTCGTCAAACAGGAAGGGTAAATCAAACAGCTGCACCTTTTCTGTATAACGATCAAACTTGGATAATGATGGGGCAATTATATGTACATCGCCAAGAAGTAAGGCCTCGAGTTCTTTTGCATCACCAAATAGCTGGGAGTTGGGAAAAACCTGTACCTCTACTTTTCCGGGAAGAAGCTCTTCTGCCACCTCTTTGAACTTCAAAGCCCCTTGACCTTTGGGTGTAGATTCAGCGACGACGTGGCTGAACTTAATTACAACAGGCTTTTGCGCAGTGGCAATACCTGAGAATGTTAATAGAGCACTACAACCAATTGCGACTGCAACCTTAGAATATATATGTTTCATTAGAAAACCTCAGGTAGTTAGTATTAGGTTATGTAGTAACCAAAAATCTAATTTGAGGTTATCCTTAAGATGCTATTTCTCCAATTGGGGTTTTTACGAGAAATAACGTTTTTATAATGCTTTGTTAATATAAATTAATAATTTTTGTATATTGGCACATGAACAAGAGTAATTTCTGGCTTATTAGACACGGGGAAACAGACTGGAACGCAGAAAAGCGGTTACAAGGTTGGCGTGATGTAGCTCTAAATAGCAAAGGGGTACAGCAATCGTATAATCTTGCACAGTATTTATCATCGTCACAATTTTCCCCTAGAATGGATATTATCTTCAGCAGCGACCTTAGCAGAGCCTATCAAACTGCTGAAATAGCAACCCGCCATTGGGAAATACCAATTATTCAAAGCCCTCGCCTAAGGGAAAGAAACTATGGTATCTACGAGGGCGAGCAGCTAACAATAACAAAAGGGAAACGAGCCGGTCTGGCGAACTTTGACCTACGCGACCCAAACGCTGAACTAAAAGATGGGGAAAACCTAAAGGTTTTCTATACGCGTATAAAGAATGCCTTTGAAGACATAGCCACCGAATATCAGAGCAAAAATATAATGGTATTTGCCCATGGCGGTGTTATAGATATAGTGTGGCGGGTATCGCAACAACTTGGTCTTGACGCCTTCAGAGCAGATGCAATTATAAATACAAGTATTAACGAGTTTAGTATAGATGCTCACAAAACATGGAGCATGACCAACTGGGGGCAGATTCACCACATAGGAGAATCTGCGATGGGCCAGTCGGTGCTACCTTAATATAGTTTTAAATTTTAACCAGCATGCAGCTCTTGTAACGAGTACACACGTAGCTCACCACCTGTGCTACGCAAATACTGCAAGCCTTCTACAGCAGCGCAGGCCCCTGCCATAGTAGTAAAGTAGGTAACTCCTGCCGATAACGCATTAGTACGTATTACTCTGGAATCCGCAATAGCATTTCTGCGTTCTTCCACAGTATTGATAACCATACTAATTTCGTTGTTTTTAATCATGTCTACTATGTGCGGCCTGCCTTCTGTAACCTTATTTACGGCTTTTACCTCTAAACCTTGTTCAGCAATAGCAGCGGCAGTGCCCTTGGTGGCAACAATTTTAAAACCAAGCTCAACAAGCTGACGAGCCACATCAATAGCTCTAGGCTTGTCTTGTGCTTTAACACTGATAAAAGCTGTACCACCTTCTGGCAAAGAAGCGCTGGCTCCAATTTGTGATTTAAGGAATGCCTCGCCGAATGTTTCACCCACCCCCATTACCTCTCCGGTAGACTTCATTTCTGGGCCTAATATGGTGTCTACACCTGGGAATTTTACAAACGGAAAAACCGCTTCCTTAATGCTGAAATAAGACGGTACTACCTCTGTAACAATGCCCTGCTCTTTTAGAGTAACGCCCGCCATAACCCTAGCTGCTATTTTTGCAAGCTGCAAACCAGTTGCTTTTGAAACATATGGAACTGTACGCGAAGCTCGTGGATTAACCTCTAATACGTATACATCACCATTTTGAATTGCAAACTGAACGTTCATAAGGCCACGAACGTTAAGTGCCCGTGCCATGGCAGCTGTTTGACGCTTTATTTCCGAAATAACATCGTCTGACAACGAGTATGGTGGCAGGCTACATGCAGAATCCCCTGAATGCACCCCTGCCTGTTCTATATGCTCCATTACCCCGCCAATAAAGACAGTTTCAGAGTCTGCTATACAATCTACGTCGACCTCTATAGCATTGTTAAGGAAGTGGTCTAGTAGCACCGGAGAATCGTTGCTCACCTGAACGGCCTCACGCATGTATCGCTCCAGCTCGCTTGGCTCATGCACTATTTCCATGGCTCTACCACCAAGAACGTAGCTAGGCCTGACCACAAGCGGATAACCTATTTCACTAGCAAGAGCCATTGCCTCGCCTTCTGTGCGCGCGGTGCGGTTAGGCGGTTGGCGCAGGCCTAGTTTTGTAAGCAGCTTCTGAAAACGCTCCCGATCTTCTGCAATGTCTATAGACTCTGGGCTAGTACCAATAATTGGCACCCCGTTAGCCTCCAAAGCCTTAGCCAACTTTAATGGTGTTTGACCACCATATTGAACTATCATGCCAACCGGTTGTTCTTTGTGAACTATTTCCAGTACATCTTCGAGAGTCAATGGCTCGAAATACAGACGATCTGAGGTGTCGTAATCAGTGGAGACAGTTTCCGGATTACAGTTGACCATTATGGTTTCGTAACCATCCTCTTTTAGAGCAAATGCCGCATGCACACAACAATAATCAAATTCTATTCCTTGCCCTATACGGTTTGGTCCACCACCGAGAACAATTATCTTCTTTTTATCGCTTGGAACCGACTCACACTCTTGTTCGTAAGTGGAATACATATATGCTGTACTGGTACTAAATTCCGCAGCACAGGTATCTACCCTTTTGTAAACAGGCCTTACACCAAGCTGGTGCCTCAACTTACGCACCTCTGATTCGGAAGAGTCGAGCAAAAATGCTAACCTTCTGTCAGAGAAACCGCGGCGCTTAAGCTCGAACATGGCAGTGTGGTCAATGTCGGCCAATGTTTTTTGCTCAAGAGCAAGCTCAATGTCAACAATTTGTTTGATTTGAGCTAGAAACCATGGGTCTATAGACGTAATATTATGCACCTCTTCAAGGCTAAAACCTTGTGCAAATGCATCTCCAACGTACCATATGCGCTCCGGACCTGGTTCACCAAGCTCAACCTGCAGTTTTTCGCGATCAGTGGTCATTTGGTTTAGACCATCAACTCCAACTTCAAGACCGCGTAAAGCCTTCTGAAATGACTCCTGGAAAGTTCGCCCAATAGCCATAACCTCGCCTACCGATTTCATCTGCGTGGTTAGTCTAGAGTTAGCTTGCGGGAACTTCTCAAAGGCGAACCTCGGTACTTTAGTAACCACATAATCGATTGAGGGCTCAAAAGAAGCTGGTATTTCGCCACCAAGTATGTCGTTACCAATCTCGTCTAAGGTATAACCAACTGATAATAATGCTGACACTTTAGCAATAGGAAACCCAGTAGCCTTAGATGCTAATGCAGAAGAACGCGAGACTCTAGGGTTCATTTCAATAACTATAAGACGTCCGTTACTTGGGTTTAATGCAAACTGTACGTTTGAACCACCACTTTTAACGCCTATTTCGCGAAGCACCGCCAAAGATGCGTCACGCATAATTCCGTATTCTTTATCGGTGAGTGTCTGTGCAGGAGCTACGGTTATTGAGTCACCGGTATGTACACCCATAGGATCGAGGTTTTCTATGGAGCAGACAATAATACAGTTATCAGACAGATCTCTAACAACCTCCATCTCGAACTCTTTCCAACCGAGCAGTGACTCTTCTATAAGCAATTCTCGTGTAGGTGAAAGCTCGAGTCCTCGACGGCAAATTTCCTCAAACTCCTCTGCGTTGTACGCAATACCTCCACCAGTGCCACCCAAGGTAAAGCTGGGCCTTATTACAACAGGGAACCCTGAGGTACCAGCATACTCCGCTATGTCGCGTTGCACATCCCAGGCCTCCTCCATGCTATGAGCTACACCGGACCTAGCAGACTCAAGGCCAATGTTAGTCATTGCGTCTTTAAATTTCCGCCTGTCTTCAGCCTTGTCTATAGCTTCTGCATTTGCGCCTATAAACTCAACTCCATACTTGTCCAGAATACCATTATGTACCAGATCTAATGCACAATTAAGTGCAGTCTGCCCACCCATAGTAGGCAAAAGTGCATCGGGACGCTCTCGCTCTATTATTTTCTCAACTGCCTGCCAGGTAATTGGCTCTATGTAGGTTACATCAGCAGTTTCGGGATCTGTCATTATGGTGGCGGGGTTGCTATTCACAAGAATAGTTCGATAACCTTGTGCTTTTAAAGCTTTACAAGCTTGCGCGCCGGAATAGTCAAACTCACAAGCCTGCCCTATGACGATAGGGCCGGCACCAATAATTAAAATGCTTTTGATATCTGTACGTTTTGGCATAAAAATGGCAGCTATTAAGAGTTGGAGGCTGTTAGATCAAAAAACTGATCAATTATATGAGTTAGATCACTGGGACCTGGGGCACCTTCAGGGTAAAACTGCGTTGCCATTATGGGTTTACCAATTACACTAAAACCCTGTAAAGAACCATCAAACAATGATACGAACTCTGGTTTTAGGTTTTTGGGAAGAGAGCCTTTGTTTATTTGGAAGTCTTGTTTCTGACAGCTGATATAAACCCTGCCGGTTTCAACATTTTGCACCGGATGATTAATTCCATGATTGCCCACTTCTAAAGGGCTAACACTAGCACCTAATGCTACTGCTAATAACTGCGCCCCATACCCAACTGCAAACAATGGAATATTAGTTTCCAGTAGCTGCTGCAACGTATCTAGACCGGCAGAATTGCTGTTGGCCTGACCGGCACCACCAGATATATATAGTGCATCTGGCGCCAGTTTTGTTATTTGAGCTATATCGGATGAATTTGGTAAAACGGTTACCTTGCACCCTCTGCTTGTAAGGTAGCTGATAGCACTGTTTTTTATGCCGAAGTCTATCGCTACAATGTGCTTGGCTTTTTCATCAGTAGTGCTGGTGGGTTCAAATACAGTAGTTTCCGTATACGAAGGTGTTGGGTTATGCAACTTGCCCTCATGTGCACGCGCCATAGCAATGGCCTCTTCGCTATTACCCCCAACCATTATGCAAGCCGACTGCTTGCCTTTGTCACGCAATATTCGGACAAGCATGCGTGTGTCTACACCTGATATAGCAACTATGCCGTTTGCCCGCAGGTAATCAGGTAATGACTGTTCAGAACGGAAGTTGGACGTAATAGGTGGGCAATCACGTATAACTAAACCATTAATTTGCGTGCCATTTGATTCAGAATCGTGAGAGTTAACACCTGTACTTCCAATATGAGGATAGGTAAAAACCACGATTTGTTCAGCGTAGGATGGATCTGTTATAAGCTCTTGATGACCGCTTAGTGCGGTATTGAATACTAGTTCGGCGACACAGGACCCATCAGCACCAATGGAAACCCCGTTAAACACTGTGCCATCGGATAATGCAAGAATGGCTTCACTGTATGAGGCGCCTTGTCCCGTAAATATAGTAGGCAACACAATTAACCTCGGTTATTTGATTTTTGATTTAACCTTGGAATTATAACCCTTACGCAAGGTTTGCATGGCAAATCAGTACAAAATAACTTAAGATGAACTGTTATGCCTGATATGGCACCATTTTTACATACTTAAACAACCAAATTTTAATTTAAGTCTTGTTAGTTATGACAACACAACTCGAACAACTTCGCAGCATGACCACAGTTGTGGCTGACACCAGTGACCTTGAACAAATGAAACAGTTCAAGCCCACCGATGCCACCACAAATCCCACTCTGATTCTTAAAGCTGTGCAACAGCCCGAGTATAGATATTTGCTTGATAAGGTAATACAAGACAATCCCAATGCTACTAATGCCGTACTTACCGATCAACTACTAGTTGCCTTCGGGCGTGTGGGGAGAGGG
>JAJYRX010000215.1 GCA_021793875.1 Pseudomonadota bacterium | reverse complement strand
GGAATTATCGCTCCTGCCGACACACGTCGTGTTCTTGCGCTTGGATTATCAGCAGCCTTGAACGCACCAATAAATGACACGCAGTTTGGCGTGTTCCGCATGTAAAAGGATAAAAAGTGTTTGATACCTTATTAATCGCAAACCGCGGTGAGATTGCATGCCGGATAGCGGCTACCGCTCGCCGAATGGGTATACGTACAGTAGCCGTATATTCTGATGCTGACGCCAATGCACAACATGTATCTGCTTGTGATGTAGCTGTGCATATAGGTGGACCCGAACCCCGTGAAAGCTATCTACGAGGCGATGTAATCATAGAAGCAGCAAAGAAAACTGGGGCACAGGCCATACATCCAGGATATGGCTTCCTGGCTGAAAATGAATCATTTGCACAAGCATGTGCCGACGCCGGAATCATATTTGTTGGTCCACCTGTAGAATCAATTGCCGCAATGGGCAGCAAATCTGCAGCTAAAGCACTCATGGAAGCAGCAGGCGTACCACTTGTACCCGGATACCACGGTAATAACCAAGACCCAGATTTTCTTAAACAACAAGCAGACCAAATGGGCTATCCAGTTCTTATCAAAGCCAGTGCAGGTGGCGGTGGTAAGGGCATGAGAATTGTTGATTCATCTGAGCAATTCACTGAAGCACTTCTTTCATGCAAAAGAGAAGCTGCCGCAAGTTTTGGTGACGATACCGTTCTTATAGAGCGCTATCTAATCAAACCAAGGCACATAGAAATTCAGGTTTTTGCTGATCAAAATGGCGATACCGTCTACCTGTTTGAACGTGATTGCTCGGTACAACGCCGTCACCAAAAGGTTGTAGAAGAGGCACCCGCACCTGGTATGACACCAGAGCGTCGCAGCGCTATGGGAGAAGCTGCTGTAGCCGCAGCAAGAGCGGTAAATTATGTTGGCGCAGGCACTGTAGAGTTCATAGTAGAGCCCGATGGTAAGTTCTATTTTATGGAAATGAACACCAGGCTGCAGGTTGAGCATCCGGTTACTGAGCTAATTACCGGACAAGATCTGGTCGAATGGCAGTTAAATGTAGCTGCTGGTAAGCCTCTGCCATTATCGCAAGAGCAGTTATCGTTCAATGGTCATTCACTAGAAGCACGTATATATGCAGAAAACCCCGATAACGATTTCCTTCCTTCTATAGGTAAATTAGAAGTGCTTGATTGGCCAGAGCACACGTCATTTAGCAACGGTGATATACGGGTAGATGGTGGTGTACAGCAGGGCGATACTATTTCCCCTTACTATGATCCCATGATAGCCAAACTTATTGTTTATGGTAACGACCGTGACCAGGCTATAGCACGCATGCTTAATGCTCTTGAACAAGTACGTGCGGTAGGTGTGCATACCAACATTAGCTTCCTTCACAGGCTTGTATCTGACGAAAGCTTTGTTTCTGCAGACCTTGATACTGGGCTCATAGAGCGCAGGCACCATGCCTTGTTTCCTTCAGACCAACCAATATCCCTAAACATATTGGCAACAGCTGTAGCAGCCCTTCTTGCAGATCAAGGCATTAGCAGCGGCAACTCAAACGGTAATGCTACAAACATTGATCCCTGGTCTGTTAACGATAGCTGGCGCGTATCGGGAAGTGTTAAGCGCACTATTACATTACGCGAAGGTGACAATCAGCATCAAGTCATGCTGACATTGTCAGGCAAAAAATGGCTATTGGAAAGTGAGCTAGGTGCCGCCGAGTTTAGTTGGGAATGTGATAACAAAGAGGTCACAGTTCAGCTTGACTCTCAGCGTTATACCGCATCAACTGCAATGGTTGACCACAGCATATATGTATTTGAGCGTGGTGTTGTCTATGTGTTTAATACACAAATACCAGGCCTTTATGGGGATGACGAATCTGATGCACACCAGGGTGGTTTAACCGCCCCCATGCCCGGAAAAATAATCTCCATAGACGTAAATAGTGGTGACCAGGTAGAAGCTGGTCAGCGACTATTAGTTATGGAAGCCATGAAAATGGAGCACACTATTAGTGCACCATATAGTGGTGTAGTTACCGAGCTATTTTTTGAGGTGGGTGATCAGGTAGTAGATGGAGCCGAGCTAATTGCGCTAGAACCCTCTGAATAGCCTGTATTATTTATATTTAGCTGCGGTATTTGGCTATATATGCCAAATACCGCTTTTTTATGCCAGAATGACTACTATAAGGTATAAGGTTGCTACTAATGCAGAATAAGCGTAAAGTTCGTGAAGCCTTATACACATATATATTTTTTATTTGACACTGTTTTGCCCAGAACCACTTATGTTCGACATTTTGGTTTATTTATTTCAGAACTATTACACGCCTCAAGCGTGCCCTCAAGCCGAAGTGCTAGCTCACAAGCTTGCCGCCGCTGGGTTTGAACATGATGAAATCGATGAAGCACTAGACTGGCTACATGGTTTAGCTGAAACAACAGAGCTTTGTGAAACCATAACAACCACAAATGGCCCTAGTACTCGTGTTTATACTAGTTTTGAACAATCAGTTCTGGGAACAGAAGCCATAGGATTCATAACTTTTCTGGAAAACACAGGTGCATTGCCGGCAGCTCTACGCGAAATATTAATAGATAGAGCCTTGGCCGCCACAGACAATCCTATAACCTTAGATCAACTAAAAATAATTGCTCTTATAGTGTTGTGGAGTCAGCAGGTCGATATAGACCACTTACTGTTTGAAGAGCTTCTGACATCTGATAACAGCAACCCATCACACTAAATTGAGGCTTATATAGCGCATAATTGTCCGCATTGGAACAAGGTTTTTGGTGCGTCTGATATATTTATTACAGATAAGTCTGCGCACACCTTGTTTATTTAAGATAATTTTGACGCAGTAAATAGTAAATGCGGTTACTGGAAACAAATGACTAAAACGCTCATAATTGCCGAAAAGCCTTCTGTAGCACTAGATATTTCACGCGCTCTTGGC
>JAJYRX010000214.1 GCA_021793875.1 Pseudomonadota bacterium | reverse complement strand
GATCTCTTGTTATGAAAATAGTATCGGCCGATATTGTTCATAAAACAGAGGCTGGTGGCGTAATACTTGATGTCCGTAATCAAGAGCAGGCTAGAAAAGCATATAAGCAACTTATTGATAATGCTAACAAAGCAGTCCCTGGTGCAAATATAGAGGGCGTTTCTGTGCAACCAATGGCATCCGGTGATCTAGAGATTATTGTTGGTGCCAAAAATGATGATCAGTTTGGTCCAATAGTAGTATTTGGTGGCGGCGGAATACTAGTTGAGCTACTTCCAGAGAGAGTTATTGCATGTGCACCGTTAAGTCATGACGATGCTTTACAGCTAATATCTACGCTTTCCGTAGGTACCATTTTGCAGGGTTATAGGGGTAGGGGGCTTGATATAAATGGCGTTATAGACACTATCGTGCGTGCTAGTTGGCTTGCATATGATCTGGCCGGTAAAGATTTCGAGTTGGATATTAACCCACTTATTGTTGCATCAAATCGTTGTTATGCGGTAGATGCACGTTTAAAGACAGGTAACGATTAAAAGAAGCCTGATTATATTTTTTAAAGAGGTAGCAACATGAGTAAATATGAAACCATTTTGGTAGACAATCATGATGATGGTGTAACGGTTATAACTATAAACCGTCCAGATCGCCGTAACGCTCTTAGCGCAACTGTGGTTAAAGAGCTTCAAACAGCATTTACCGAGTTTGACCAGGATGAAAGCAGGCATGTGGCAGTCTTGACCGGTGCTGGGGACGACGCCTTCTCAGCAGGTGCCGATATTAATGAATGGCCTGAGTTATGGCGTGGAATACCATCATTGGGGTTTAACACAGATAAACCAATTATTGGAGCCATAAGTGGTTGGTGTGTTGGTGGGGCACTCGTAATAGCAATGATGACCGACCTTCTGGTTGCTTCAGAAAGTGCAAAGTTTTCTTACCCAGAAGCCAAACTTGGCTTTACCGGAGGGGTAATATCCGGATTGGCCGCACGAATTCCTCATCATGCCGCAATGGAGGTTATTCTGTTATGTCGTACTCTTGAAGCTAAGCGCGCTTATGATCTTGGTTTTGTAAATGAGGTTGTGCCAGTTGGCCAGCAGGTAGATGCTGCTGTGAAAATGGCCCAAGAGCTTGCCGCAATGGCTCCTATGGTGTTAAGAACTCTAAAACGCTTTATAAATACCGAGGTTCTTAAAAGTGGTCCCTCAGAAGAAATGTGGCGCACAATGGTACAGTTAAAAGCAATAGAAGAAAGCCATGATACAAAAGAGGGTTTAACAGCATTTAAAGAGAAAAGAGCTCCAAAATATATTGGTAAGTAACATCGTATTTAAATAATGGCCGGCATCAGTTGTTCGGCCATTTTTTATAAGAGGTAATGCCGTGCATCCTAGTTTTAATGAATTTATAAACAAAATGACTCAGCTTGTTAGCTCAGCAAAAAATGATGAGGAGAAAATACTTTCTCAAGGAGAAAGATTTTTGGCAGATCTGGTAGCACAAGATAACTGGTTGCCAGAAGAGTTCGCCAAGCCTCATCCAGACTATTACCAGCAATATCTTTTATATAGTGCTCCTGATAAGAGCTTTTCAGTAGTAAGCTTTGTGTGGGGGCCTGGGCAAAGTACTCCTGTACATGACCACACAGTATGGGGGCTTATTGGTATGTTAAGAGGAAGTGAAATAGAAGAAAGTTACAAACTGGGAGATTTGGGTCAACCAGTGAAAAAACTTGGTACTCAACAGTTAAACCCTGGGGACGTTGGTAAAGTATCGCCCACTATAGGCGATATCCATAAGGTTTCGAACGCATACGACGACAGGGTATCCATAAGCATTCATGTTTATGGAGCAGATATTGGCGAGGTTAGCCGTCATGTGTTTAATGAAAACACAAGTGAGTCAAAAACGTTTATATCAGGTTACGCTAACTAAGCTAAATCTATTAGTAATGTAGCAAGCAATTCGGGGTGTGTAACCATTGCGTCATGTCCGGCCTCTATAGTTATATAGTTCCAGTCGCTACGGCTTTTAGCGTAATCTCTGGCACCTGAGGTCGGTATGTATTCTGGTTCTACAGCAATATAAGTTACAGGCAAGCTATTGCCAATTTTGTTTTTAATATAAAACTTACTTTCATAGCTTGATATAGGATGGGGAGTACACAAACTCTCTACCCAGCGGGCCTGTTCGGGATCACTTATACCAAGAGAGCTTGCAGACGGAGCTGGTATAGTCAGGCCATCATGTTGTTTAGCTATAGCCCTCAGTTTGTCGACCACTGTGCTTGGTAAAGATTCCATTGTGCTTTGGTTGTTGTTAAGTAAGAAAGCATCAAGAAGCACTACATGTTTTATTCTTTCTGGCAACTTATCAGCCACCCCAATAGCAGCTAAACCGCCAAAGCTATGTCCAACAAGCACTATGTTTTCCAGCTGTTCCCACTCTATTAAGCCAGAAACATCATTAATAAAAGTGTTTAATGTTATTTTATTGGAAATTAGGTGGCTACGTTCTCCCAAGCCTGTAAGGGTAGGAGTATAAACGTTAAACCCGTGCTGTCTTATATTTTTTGCAACATGCTTCCAGCACCAGCCGCCGTGCCATGCACCATGAACTAGAACGAAATTTGTGTCTCCCTTCACTTTATGTATCCTTAAAAAACTCTACATTGTTTTTCTTTAAAGGTATATTTGTGTCGTGTACTATCACATCAAGTGTTTACCTTAAAGGTCGCAATTATGAAGTATTCTACAAAAACATTTGGTTTATCTGCACTAGTTGTCGCCATATTTTCATATGGTGTAACTGCAAGTGCAATGACCTATCCCGAAGATGTAATTAAGCAAATAGACATGTTAAGTACCGAGTACCTTGGTGCTCCAGGGTATGAAGAAGTCGAAGATGTGCTTTCTTTGACTGATGATAACTGGTACACAGAAGAGAACTTCCCTGACAGTACTGATGATAAATCTGTTTTCTTGGCTGATGCAAATATTTCACCGGT
>JAJYRX010000213.1 GCA_021793875.1 Pseudomonadota bacterium | reverse complement strand
CTGACACCTGCGCCGGTAACCGCGCTTTTTTGCCTGGAGCTCATGCTGTCCCAGGATGAGCACCCAGCTAATGCTATAGCTAGCAGACTAGCAGCGCCAATACGTGCAATTTTAATAGATTTCATATTTGACTCCTGTCCTTACTCGTTAACCCCAATGTAGCTGACAAATCGCTTTAAGTAAGTATCTGCATGTATAGTTTGCAACAACTCGATACAAACTAATGTTTTATCAGCTTCAATATGTTTCTAAACTGACTATGGGCAGGGTTTTGTAACCATTCAAATATCGCCATCTCGTAAGTTATAGGCTCTAGTCCATAATGTTGCCATCTGTATATAGCTCCATTAAGGTTTTTAGTGGTTCTTGAACCTATGCAATCGGTTACCAATACCGGCTCGTATCCTAGCCGCATTAAACCTAGACCAGTTTGTAAAACACAAACATGCGCTTCCGTACCTATAATTAAGATGCGCTTACACTCTGCTGGCATAAATGCTTCAAATCCTGGCTCTAAGGTCGCATCAAAAAAAGTCTTATGAAAAACCTTATCTATAAAAGGTGTAAGGTTAGCGTGTGTTGGGCCAATTTTATCGACCCAGTGCTCAGTTGCCAGTACCGGCACCTTTAGGGCTTTAGCAGCAGTAACTAGCTTGGTGGCATTAGATATTAAAGTATGTTGGTCAGCAATGGCAGGCAATAAACCTGTTTGCATATCTATAAGCAATACACAACTAGTATTAATGTTTAATGTAGCCATTGCATATTCCCTACTTTAAAGGTTTATACCGTATGCGACGAGGTTTAGAGGCCTCCTCCCCTAGTCGGGCACGCTTATCGGCTTCGTACTCTTGATAGTTACCATCAAAGAACACAACGTTTGAGTCTCCCTCGAAGGCCAGTATGTGGGTAGCTATACGGTCAAGGAACCAACGGTCATGGCTTATAACCATTACACAACCGGCAAATTCTAATAAAGCGTCTTCAAGTGCTCTTAGAGTCTCTACGTCGAGGTCGTTGGAGGGTTCGTCCAATAGCAATACATTACCACCTGTTATTAGGGTTTTTGCCAAATGTAGACGGCCACGCTCACCGCCAGATAAGTCACCTACTATTTTATTCTGTTCTGAACCTCTAAAGTTAAAGCGTCCAACATAAGCCCTAGCTGGCATCTCGAAACGACCAACGTTTATTACATCAGACCCGTTAGAGATAGCCTCAAAAACTGTTTTATTGTCAGGCAATGCATCTCGTGACTGATCCACATATGCCAACTGAACTGTTTGCCCGATTTTTATCTCACCAGAATCTGGCTGCTCCTGACCAGATATCATACGAAACAGGGTTGATTTTCCAGCACCGTTAGGTCCAATAATTCCAACTATGGCACCTGCGGGAACCTTGAAACTAAGGTTGTCTATTAATAATCGATCTCCATAACCCTTGCTAACTCCCTGAAACTCTATGACTTCGTTGCCTAAACGTTCAGCAACTGGAATAAATATTTCCTGTGTTTCGTTACGACGCTGATATTCATGAGACGATAGCTCTTCAAAACGAGATAACCTTGCTTTAGCTTTAGCTTGGCGACCTTTAGGGCTTTGTCTAACCCACTCTAGTTCCTTCTTAATTGTGCGCTGTCGTGCAGACTCAGCTGCTTCTTCCTGCTTAAGACGTTGTTCTTTTTGCTCTAGCCAAGAAGTATAGTTACCTTTCCAAGGTATACCGTGACCACGGTCTAGCTCTAATATCCAGTCAGCTGCGTTATCAAGAAAGTAACGATCGTGCGTTACAGCTACAACTGTGCCAGAAAACTGACGTAAGAATTGCTCTAGCCAGTCTACACTTTCAGCATCTAGGTGGTTGGTAGGCTCATCGAGCAAAAGCATATCGGGCTTGGATAATAACAACCGGCACAAAGCAACACGACGTTTTTCACCACCAGAAAGATGTTCTATTTTTGCATCCCAAGGTGGCAGCCTAAGAGCATCAGCAGCAATTTCCATTTGAGTTTCAATATCATCTGAACCACTAGAAGCAGCTGCTTCGATTATTGCTTCAAGTTCAGCCTGCTCGGCAGCAAGTGCATCAAAGTCTGCGTCTGGCTCTGCATAGGCAGCATAAACCTCTTCTAGGCGGGCGCGGGCTCTAAACACTTCACCCATACCTTCTTCCACAGATTCGCGTACTGTATGTTGTGGGTTTAGCTCAGGCTCTTGTTCCAAATAACCAATTTTTATACCTGGCATTGGTATAGCTTCACCCTCAATTTCTTTGTCTACACCAGCCATAATTTTAAGAAGTGTAGACTTTCCAGCCCCATTAAGACCAAGCACACCAATTTTTGCACCTGGGAAAAAAGACAGAGATATGTCGCGCAGGATCTGCTTTTTGGGTGGAACTATTTTTCCTACGCGATTCATTGTGAATACATATTGACTCATTAATTGCTCCGAAACATGTCAGCCTTGTACAAGGCCTGAACAAGTCGCCTAAAATAAGAATTATGATCAGTAAAAATGTTAAGGACGTTAATGCCCGAAACTAACAACACCTCTCAAGCACCGTTGCATTTTACTAAGAACGAAATAGAGTTACTTGGCCTAACCGCTGATGCCATGAGTGCCTGGATGGGCAAGCCTGTTTTGGCAGAAATAATGGACGCTAATGAAACAGGCTTTGAATGGGTAATTTTTGCCATCCCGCTTCTGCCCGGCCAAAGTACTGAAAATATAGTGCCAGTACATATAGGCGGACCCAACACACGTATTGTAGGCAATAAAGGCGGCCTTAAGATTGACCCCTTAGAGCAGTATACATGCGAGTTTTTATGGGCTATACAGTTGTCTGATATTACTGGCGTCAGGTTTATTAAAGTTAGCTCCGAAGGCGAGGAAATTGCCTGGAGTAATAACCTGCGCGAAATGCTGCCATTTGATGTAACAGACTCCGAAGAAAATAGCCCCCAGTAAACTGGGGGCTATTAAACGCAGTTATTAAGCGCGCTTTACTTTCTCTAGCATT
>JAJYRX010000006.1 GCA_021793875.1 Pseudomonadota bacterium | reverse complement strand
CCGATCTCCCATGCACTGGCAAAATAGTGCTGAACCATACCTATCCAGCCGTTGTCAGTATTTTTTATGTATTTAGCTTTATTTTTATCTATATCCGAGAAAGATACTTTTTGGAATTTTTCTTCCTGAGAATATAGGGCTGGACCGGTAAAGGTGCGATAAAAAGCTGATGTTTCTTTAATATCCGAACTATCACGGGTTAGCTGTACGTATAAGGATGGATTTATATCCTGATCACCAAGGTTTGTGATACTGTGTGTTACCTCTATGCTGTAATCCTCAGGGTTAACAGTATATGTTTTGATAACTTTTACACCATCATTCTCAGACTCAAACGATATTATTTGCCTTCCATTCTCATTGTTGTTAGATATGAGTTTAAAAGTACTAAGGTGAGTAGGGTAAGATTTTCCAGCAGCTGCACCAACAACCCCAGTTTGAGCTACATAGGTGTGGGTTGGGGTTTTGTCTAACAATACCATCGGCTGTGTTTTGTCATTGGTATCGAAGTATTTGTTAATCTCTGCTTTAACCAGCTGGGCGCCAATAGTATCGAAAGACAACGTGAGCACGTCAGTACTTACAGTAACTATTTCTGATTCAGAATTTGTGTTTGAAGCCTCAACTGCCATTGTTGTTTCAGGAGTTTCTTGACTTGCAGGTGACGCCTCTGGTTGAGCGTCAGGAATGCTGGTATCACCAGAAGTTGTTTGTGATACCGAACTAGTTTTACTACCTTGGCTTTCTGATTGCGGTGCATTGCCAAATAAAGGCTGCTTGCCGTTATGTATCTGCCAGTTATTCCAAAGCAGTAGTAAAGAGAAAGAGAAAATCACCCAAAGGATGGTGCGTCTGATGTCCATAGCGCCAGTATTAAAATTTTTAATGGGATAAAAGCCCTTAAGTTTAACTTAGACGGCAATAAACCCAACAATAAAAAACATGTTTGATAAATAACTGCATAGATATTACATTTATATGCTGGTTATTTGTATGTACCCTTTGGACTGGGTACAGGGTCTAAGCCACCTTTACACCATGGGTTACAACGTACAATACGTTTTATTGCAAGCCATGAGCCGTAAAAAACACCATGGGTTTCTATGGCTTCAATTGCATACAAAGAACAAGTAGGCGTAAACCGACAACTACGTCCTACCCATGGGCTTAAAAAAAATCTGTAAAACCTTATAGGTGCTATAAAGATTTTTTTTAACATTTTCTCGCCCGTTCAAGGTGTTTTATTGCTTCAGTTCTTATGGCTTTTTTAAGTTTCTTAAGACTTATTTTGCCAGTGCTTGAGTGCAATCGAAAAATGTAATCCTTGTGTGGTAGTTCGTGCCTAATTTGTCGAAACTCTTCGCGCAGTATACGCTTTATAGTGTTACGTGTAACTGCTAAACGAGCGTTGCGCTTGCCTACTATTATTCCAAGTCGCGCTTGAGGTATATCTAAAGGTGCCTCGGGTCGTGCTGCAATCAGAACAAGCAAAGCCCCTCGGGCTATACGACGACCTTTAAGGGCAACTGTAAAGTCGGAGGGGCGGAGCAGGCGCGCCGCCGATGGAAACGTGGCACGCATGTTCATATTGTTCTTATGCTGTGGCTACATTTACTTGTTAACAAACAGGTTATGTAGCCAGATAATGTGGCTATTTAAACTGCCAGACGCTTACGGCCTTTTGCACGGCGTGCGTTAATAATGGCACGGCCACCGCGTGTTTTCATGCGAACCAGAAAGCCGTGGTTGCGCTTGCGCCTGGTATTTGAAGGTTGGAATGTGCGTTTCATGGGATATCCAAAAAGAACCAAAATAATGCTAAAGCAAACATAGCTTTAACATTAAAAATTTATAAAGCCCTTAATTTCAGCAGAAAATGGGCTAATAGTCAAATTTGTTAATTAATATAGAGCGAAAGTATATATATTGTGGATAACTTTGCTCTAAACAGGGTAGAATCGAGGTTTAGATTAGTGTCTGATATGAACGAGTTTTGGCAAACCTGTGTCCGGCGTTTGGAACAGGAACTTCCTCCACAGCAAATAAGTGCCTGGATTAGGCCATTGGTGCCGCTTGCTTTTGATGAGTCGCAGGCGCTGCTACGCTTTTCTGCTCCAAACCGTTTCAAGTTAGATTGGGTGCGTAAAAACTTCTCTAGCCAAATACAACAGTTAGCTACCGAGTGGTTTGGTCGTCCGGTAGATGTTGCTTTCGAACTGGCAAGTTCACAGCCCACTAATAAAAGTGCTGTTCCACAAGTTTCCAATCCTTACATTGCCAGCAATCAGGTAAAAAGCATAAATCCTGAACCTATGCCAACCGCCAATGTTATACCTACCGTAGCAAGTAGAACAATTGGTGAAATAAATCAAGAAAGATCTCGTCTGAACGCAGACCTTCGCTTTGATAATTTCGTCACAGGTAAGGCTAATCAACTGGCAAGAGCGGCTGCTCTTCAAGTGGCTGAAAACCCTGGTGTTTCATATAATCCGCTGTTTTTATACGGTGGTGTAGGTTTAGGTAAAACACACCTTATACATGCTGTCGGTAATGCCTTACTTAAAAGTAACTCTAATACACAGGTTAAGTATGTTCACGCGGACCAATACATATCTGATGTAGTAAAGGCGTATCAGCGCAAGGCTTTTGATGAGTTTAAAAGGTCTTACCACTCGTTAGATCTTCTTTTAATAGACGATATTCAGTTTTTTGCTGGTAAAAACCGAACTCAGGAAGAGTTCTTTTATGCTTTTGAAGCAATGGTTGCTCAACGAAAGCAGATAATTATTACTTCCGATACGTATCACAAAGAGCTAGCCAACATAGATAGTCGTCTAATATCACGTTTTGCTTCTGGTCTTACAGTTGCAATAGAGCCACCAGAGTTGGAAATGAGGGTAGCCATATTATTGCGTAAGGCTCAAGATGAAAATATCACTATGTCCGAAGAGGTGGCGTTTTTCATAGCAAAACATCTTCGTAGTAACGTAAGAGAATTGGAAGGAGCATTACGCCAAGTGCTTGCCTTTGCCAGATTCCACGGACGGGATGTTTTATCTATAGAAGATTGCAAAGAAGCTCTGAAAGATCTTTTATCGGTATCTAATGGTCAGATTACAGTAGAGAATATTCAAAAAACGGTTGCTGACTTCTATAAAATCAAGGTTGCCGATATGTATTCTAAACGTAGGCCTGCAAATATTGCTTTACCAAGACAAATAGCTATGTATCTTTCCAAAGAGCTGACGCAAAAAAGTCTACCTGAAATAGGAGATTTGTTTGGAGGACGAGACCATACAACGGTATTGTATGCAGTACGTAAAATTGCTTCAGCCCGTGCTAAACAAACAAAATTAAATCATGAACTTCACGTATTAGAACAAACTCTTAAGGGATAAACATGCAACTGTTACAAGCTTCGCGTGATGCCATACTAAAACCCCTGACCATAGTTTCAGGCATTGTTGAGCGCCGTAATACCATGCCTATTCTGGCAAATATCCTTATAAACAAGAATGGTAGTCAACTATCTTTTGTCGGCTCCGACATAGAAGTACAAATTACTACACAGACTGATTTGGGTAGTAGCGCAAGCTCTGATGAAAATGTATCAACCACAGTAGGGGCGCGCAAGCTACTTGATATATTACGTGCTTTACCAGATTCACGTGATATTGTTCTGAATCTCGAGAATAACAACCTAACAGTAGTATCAGGTAAAAGCCGATTTGCGCTGCAAACAATGCCAGCACAAGATTTTCCAGCCGCAGAGCAACCAGAGCAGTGGAATGCTTCTTTCTCTTTACCACAGAAAGCTCTTAAAAATATGTTCCATATGGTTCATTTTGCAATGGCCAACCAAGATATCCGCTACTATCTTAATGGTTTGCTATTTGTTGCTGATGAAGGCTACGTAAGAGCGGTAGCAACAGATGGGCATCGTTTAGCCCATGCAGGTATATCTTCAGATGCTTTTAACGGTAAACAGGAAGTTATAATTCCTCGTAAAACTGTTATAGAAATGCAGCGTCTACTTTCTGATAACGATGATTTGGTCAATATAGATATTGCTGCTGGACAAATTCGTTTTAGATTTAATAATGTTGAATTAGTATCCAAGCTTGTAGAGGGTAAGTTCCCAGACTTTACCCGTGTTATTCCAACTGGGTATACGCGACATTTCACTATTAATCGTGAAAAGCTCCTAGGAAGCTTGCAGCGTGCAGCTATTCTTACAACCGACAAACTAAAAGGCGTAAGAATACAAATGCAGGATAACGTGCTTAATATCACAGCTTCTAATGCTGAACAGGAGCAGGCTCAGGAAGAGCTTGATATAGAGTATAGCTATGAACCTCTAGACTTGGGTTTTAATGTTCATTATCTGCTTGATGTATTGTCCAACGTGAAAAGTGAAACCGTTCGATGGTCGGTTCAGCCAGATGTAAATGCATCAACTCTAATTACCGTACCTGAAGATGATGAGTTCAAGTACGTAGTAATGCCAATGCGTATTTAATCCGGAATACTTTTATTATCCTTAGGAAAATTTCTGCCAATTATGTCTGAAAACAATATTAATGCGGCTAATTCCGCTTATAGTTCTGAGTCTATTCGTATGCTTAAAGGGCTGGAGGCAGTACGTAAGCGCCCTGGAATGTACATTGGTGACACCTCCGATGGTACTGGCCTACACCATATGGTGTTTGAAGTCCTAGATAATGCTATAGATGAGGCTCTAGCAGGTCATTGTGATGACATAGAAGTAAGAATTCACGCAGACAATAGTGTATCCGTAACTGATAACGGCAGAGGTATTCCAACTGAAATTCATCAGCACGATGAGCATCATCGTAGTGCCGCAGAAATTGTTATGACAGAGTTGCACGCTGGGGGTAAATTTGATCAGAACTCATACAAGGTTTCTGGCGGTTTGCATGGTGTTGGTGTTGCTTGTGTTAATGCCTTGTCTGAATGGCTAGATTTAACTATATGGAGAAATGGTGAAGAGCACTTTATCCGTTTTAAGCGTGGTGAGCGTGAAGCACCGCTTAAAGTGCGCGGTAGTTCTGATCAAACAGGTACAAGGGTAAGATTTCTCGCTGATGAGGAAATATTTGACAACATAGAGTATCAGTATGAAGTTTTCTCAAAACGATTGAGAGAGCTTTCATTCCTAAATAATGGTGTAAAAATACGTCTAGTAGACGAGCGTCAGGGAAAAGAAGAGGATTTTGCATTCCTTGGTGGTGTAAAAGGCTTTGTTGAATATATAAACCGCAACAAAACTGCTCTTCACCCTAATGTATTTGCAGTAAGTACGGAGTCAAATACTGGTACAGAACCAATTACCGTAGACGTTGCAATGCAGTGGAACGACGGATATGCTGAAACCGTTCTATGCTTTACTAACAATATTCCACAGCGCGATGGTGGTAGCCACCTAACAGGTCTTAGATCTGCCATGACCCGCGTTATAAACAAGTATATAGCAGATAACGATTTAGCAAGACGTGCCAAAGTAGATACTACTGGTGACGACATGCGTGAGGGCTTGTCCTGTGTTTTATCAGTAAAAGTTCCTGAGCCCAAGTTTAGTAGTCAAACTAAAGACAGACTTGTTTCAAGCGAGGTTAGGCCAGCAGTTGAAGAGGCAGTTAGCCGTACTCTTGAAACTTGGTTGCTAGAAAACCCTGCTGATGCACGTGCGGTTTGTGAGAAAATTATAGAAGCAGCTCGTGCTCGTGATGCAGCAAGGCGTGCGCGCGAAATGACGCGTCGTAAAAGTGTTCTTGAAGGGGCTGGGTTACCTGGAAAACTGGCTGACTGCCAAGAGAAAGATCCATCGTTATGTGAATTGTATATTGTTGAGGGTGATTCCGCGGGCGGGTCTGCCAAGCAAGGTAGGGACAGAAAGTTTCAGGCTATTTTGCCTCTTAGGGGTAAGGTGCTTAACGTAGAGAAGGCCCGATTTGATCGTCTTATAGCCAGTGAGCAAATTACTACTCTTATTACAGCTCTCGGTACAAGCATAGGACCTGACTTCGACATAGAAAAGTTGCGTTATCACAGAATAATTATTATGACGGATGCCGACGTTGATGGTGCTCATATACGTACGCTGCTTTTAACGCTACTGTATCGTCAAATGCCCCAGTTAGTAGAGCGAGGCCATGTTTATATAGCACAACCGCCTTTATATAAGGTTAAAGCAGGTCGTGAAGAGCGTTATCTAAAGGACGAAGTTGAAGAAGCACAGTTTACACTTAGTGTTGCTTTGCGTGATGCAGAGCTTATACCATCAGATGGTGCTCAGCCTATAACTGGAGATGCTTTTGATAATATGGCACGCCAATATGTTTTGGCAGATTCAGTAATAGCTCGTCTTTCAAGAACTTACGATACCGAAGCTCTTTCTGCTATGGCTGAAGGAATTAGCATATCGTTAGATTCCGAAGATGACGCTGTAAAAAGTGCGCAAAAATTACAGCAAGCATTGGAAGACCCTTCTGTTCCAGGTGGGGTTAAGGTGATTGCTACACAAGACGATGAATCGTCCGAGTGGCGTATAGAAGTGCATCGTATGCACCATGGAAACATTAAGGTGTCAGTATTTGATCAGGTTTTTGTCAAGGGTGCTGATTACACCGTACTAGATAGGGCCGCACAAACATTTAGTGGTCTTATAGGAAAAGGGGCCGTAGTTGCACGTGGTGTTGGCGACAGGCGTAAAGAAAAGCCAGTTACCGATTTCCGTGAGGCTATGCAGTGGTTGCGTAATGAGGCCGAGCGTAGTATTACTAAACAGCGTTATAAAGGCCTTGGAGAAATGAACCCAGATCAGTTGTGGGAGACTACTATGGACCCTGCAAACAGACGTCTTTTACGCGTCCAGATTGAGGATGCTATAGCAGCAGATGAAGTGTTTACAACTCTTATGGGTGATGAGGTTGAGCCACGCAGAGCTTTTATAGAAAGCCATGCTTTGCTTGCATCTAACCTTGATGTTTAACTTAGCTGCTTGTGCCTGAAACAATCGGTGGTATGTTCCATCAACATACCTGTTGATTGCATGTAGGCGTGACATATAACAGGGCCGGTAAATTTAAATCCGGCCTTTTTCAATTGTTTGCTAAGTTTTATAGATAGGTTGCTTTGGGCAGGGACTTCAGTGGAGCACTTGTAATGTTTTATAAGTGGTTTGCCGTCGGTTACCGACCACATGAAATCTACCGGGTCAGCAAGGTTTAACCAAGCCTGCGCATTAGACCTAGCTGATAATATTTTGGCACGATTGCGTATTATGCCAGTATCTTGCATAAGTAAGTCTATTTGACTCTCGCTAAGTTTAGCAACTTGTTGTGGATCAAAATTAAAGAACACTTTGCGAAAATGATCGCGTTTACGCAAAATAGTTATCCATGACAACCCAGCTTGAAAACCTTCAAGAACAAGTTTTTCAAATAGATATATAGGATCGTAAGAAGGTACTCCCCATTCTTTATCATGGTAACTAATATATAAAGGGTCTGAAGTGCACCAGCTACATCGTTTCATGGTCGTCACCATTATTTAATCAATGAATATATACGATTCTAGTTTGATTAGACGTGTAGTGCATCTTGATATGGATGCATTCTATGCGTCAGTGGAGCTGCTTCGTTATCCCCAGCTTAGGGGTAGTCCTGTGATTATTGGTGGTAGCTCAGGTCATCCATATAAAGATAAAGACGGAATATTAACGTTCACCACCATTAGAGGCTACAGGGGGCGTGGGGTGGTTACTACCTCGACTTATGAAGCTAGGTCATTAGGCGTACACTCTGCAATGCCCATGGCAAAGGCAGCGGAAAAAGCGCCCGATGCATTTTTACTACCAGTAGATTTTCCACGCTATCGTGATTTTTCAAAGCGGTTTAAGAAAGCAGTTTCTGAGATTACTCCTTTAGTTGAAAATCGTGGGATTGATGAAATATATATAGATATAACGGATCACGAAGAAAGCTCAAAAGTGCTTGCTGAACGACTGCAAAAAGCTGTTTTTGATGCTACTGGATTAACCTGTTCCATAGGTATAGCAAGTAACAAATTACTTGCAAAAATGGTGTCTGAGTTTAATAAGCCTAACGGTGTAACTATTCTTGAAGATAAGGATATAAGGCGTCTTATTTGGCCATTGCCGGTATCTAGAATAAATGGAGTTGGCCCCAAAACTACAGCACGTTTAAAAAGTATGGGTATAGAAACAATTAGTCAGCTGGCTCAAACAAACCCCGCGGTATTGCAGGATAATTTTGGTAGCAGTTATGCTTCATGGTTAATAAAAGCAGCGCATGGTAGAGACGATAGTCCCGTTAAAACATATTCTGAGCCTAAGTCGGTAAGTAGAGAAACTACTTTTGACAGAGATATGCATGTGGTTTCAGATAAGTTCATATTGGCAGAGGTTCTTAGCAATATGTGTGAACAGTTGGAAAAAGACTTACAAAAACGCAATATGGTTGGATACACCGCTGGTATTAAGTTGCGTTTTGATAATTTTAAAACGCTTACTCGAGACTATACAGGTAGTATGCCCCTAAGGACTGCTGGCGATATAAAAAATGCTACTCGTCAGTGCTTAAGACGAGTGAGTTGGGAAAGAAAAATAAGACTTTTTGGGGTAAGGGTGAGCAAGCTCGAAAAAATAGATCTTTCACAACAATATTCCAATGATATGCAGCAGCTTACACTAGATTATGACTAACTAAATGGCGCATAATTGTGAGCTTAATGTTTGAATAAGAAAGGTTAATAATAATGCCCTTACGTGACTGGATGGCTGCACTTACCGTAATAACAGCCTGGGGTGTGAACTTTGTGGTTATAAAGCTAGCGCTTACCGAAATACCACCTATGTTACTTGGCTGCTTACGATTTACTTTTGTGGCCATACCGGCGGTGTTCTTTATTAAGAGGCCTAAAGTTCCCCTTAAGACTCTAATAGGGTATAGCTGTAGTATTAGTCTTGGTCAATTTGCATTTTTGTTTTCCGCTTTGTATGTTGGTATGCCATCCGGGCTAGCTTCTTTGGTGCTACAGTCGCAAGCATTTTTTACCGTAATTATTGCGATGATTGCACTGGGGGAGTTAGTGCGATTACATAATATTGTCGGAATTTTTGTTGCAGCAACCGGGTTGGCGCTTATATATATGGCAGCAGAGTCGGGTAGCGTGCCTTTATTAGGCTTGTTTTTAACTTTAATGGCAGCGTTTTCCTGGGCTACTGGCAATATAGTTATAAAAACTGCTGGTAAGGTTGACATGATAAGTCTAGTGGTATGGGGAGCCATTATTCCTCCCATCCCTTTTTTCATCTTATCCTGGTTTATTGAAGGGCCTGAAGTCATTTTGTATAGCCTAAAAAACATTACATTTGTTGGCGTTTCTACAGTGTTTTACCTTGTTGTTATGGCAACTTTGGTAGGTTATGTTTTGTGGGGACGTCTGATGAATAAACACATGGTAAGCAAAGTGGCACCTTTAAGTTTGATGGTGCCTGTGCTTGGCTTAGCCTCTGGTGTTATATTTTTGCAGGAAAGACTTGTTCTGCTTCAATGGTTAGGTGGTTTTGTGGTACTAGCAGGCTTGGCAATAAATACTTTTGGTGCTCGTTACTTTTATGGAAAAAAATATGGAATTTGATAAGCAGGGTGCTGACGCGTTAATGGAAATAACAAGCCGTCCTGAGTTGGTATTTACCAATGGTGCAGGGTCTTGGCTTACAGATCATAACGGCAAACGTTATCTAGACTTCGTACAGGGCTGGGCAGTGAATAGCCTTGGCCATTGCCCACCTGATGTAGTAAGGGCAATTAATGAGCAATCAGCACGTTTACTTAACCCATCACCTGCCTTTTACAACCAGCCAGCAATGGATCTAGCCAAACGCCTTACGTCAGCATCTTGTTTTGACAGGGTGTTTTTCGCTAACAGTGGTGCTGAGGCAAACGAAGGTGCAATAAAGCTAGCGCGTAAATGGGGCAAGCTAAATCGAAAAGGTGCATATAAAATCATTACATTCGAGCACAGCTTTCATGGGCGTACATTGGCCACTATGTCAGCGTCAGGTAAAGCCGGATGGGACACTATGTTTGCGCCTCAAGTTGATGGGTTTTTAAAGGCTCCGCTAAATGATATAGATGCTGTTGAAAAGCTTATAGATGATGAAACTGTTGCTGTAATGCTTGAGCCAGTTCAAGGAGAGGCAGGGGTAATTCCAGCTAGTAATGAATTTATGCAAGGCCTGCGCAATCTTACCCGGCAAAAAGGGATACTTCTTATAGTAGATGAGGTTCAAACTGGAATGGGGCGTACCGGGACTCTTTTTGGCTATCAGCAGTCTGGTATAGAGCCTGATATCATGACTTTGGCAAAGGGTATTGGTGGGGGTGTTCCGCTGGCTGCTTTATGTGCTACCGAGGCGGTGTCATGTTTCGAGCATGGCGATCAAGGTGGAACTTATAATGGAAACCCGCTTAGTTGTGCGGTTGGTGTGGCGGTCTTCGATGCTATCACAGCACCCGGTTTTCTAGATACCGTCAAAGCGCGTAGTGATCAATTATCCGAAGGCCTTATAAAAATTTCAGAAAAGTGGGGGATGAAAGGAGAGCGGGGTAGTGGCTTATTGCGTGCCCTTTTAATGGATAGGCCCGATGGCGCACAAATTGTAAGTATTGCAAGAGATCTTGAACCAGAAGGAGTATTGCTTAATGCTCCCCGTCCAGACGTGCTGCGTTTTATGCCGTCACTTAATGTAACAGCCGATGAGGTAGATTTATTATTACAGGTTCTTGATCAGATAATAGCTACTATTCGCGGCTAAACTTTCATAAGGTCGTAAACATAAAAAAGGTCCGGCATATGCCGGACCTTAGTACTTGTAGCTAGGTCTTTTTAGCCTTACTGGGCTTTAACAACCTGACGCCATTGGTGCAGCAGGGGCTCGGTATACCCGCTAGGCTGCTCCAGACCTTTAAATACCAAATCACAGGCCGCTTTAAAGGCGTTGGAGGTCTCAAAGTTGCCAGCCATTGGCTTGTATAGAGGGTCGCCTTCGTTTTGCTTATCAACAACAGCAGCCATACGCTTCATAGTTTCCATTACTTGCTCTTTGGTAACTATGCCGTGATGTAGCCAGTTAGCCATGTGCTGACTTGATATGCGCAAAGTAGCTCTATCTTCCATAAGGCCAACGTTATGAATATCGGGTACTTTTGAGCAACCTATACCCTGATCTATCCATCGCACTACATAACCTAGAATACCCTGAGCGTTGTTGTCGAGTTCTTGCTGCTTCTCTTCTTCGCTCCAGTTAGTATCCGTTGCTACAGGTATAGTAAGTAGCTTGTCTAGAAGAGGTTCTGACTTGCCTTCCATTTCTTTTTGTAGCTCTTGCACGTTTATTTGATGATAATGCAATGCATGTAGTGTAGCGGCTGTTGGTGAGGGAACCCATGCCGTGTTACCACCGGCTTTCAGGTGTCCAATTTTTTGCTCAAGCATGGCAGCCATTAAGTCAGGCATGGCCCACATGCCTTTACCAATTTGCGCTTTTCCACGCATACCGCACTCTAGTCCAACCTGTACGTTATTGCGCTCATAAGCGTCTATCCAATCAGTTTGACGCATGTCGCCTTTGCGTACCATAGGACCAGCCTGCATTGATGTGTGCATCTCGTCGCCTGTGCGATCCAGGAATCCAGTGTTTATGAATGCTACACGCTTGTTTGCGGCAGCAATACATGCTTTCAGGTTAGCACTGGTACGACGCTCTTCATCCATAATGCCAAGTTTGACAGTGTTGGCTTCTATACCAAGCAACTCTTCAGTTCTACCAAACAGTTTGTTGGCAAAAGCGACCTCAACAGGACCATGCATTTTTGGTTTGACTATATAGATGGATCCAGCGCGTGAGTTACGTCGTAGTTCTAGATCTCGCTTGGCTATAAGAGTGGTTACCACAGCATCAAGTATGCCTTCGGGGATCTCGTTACCATCTTTATCAAGTATGGCAGGGTTAGTCATAAGATGACCAACGTTACGAACTAGCATTAATGAACGGCCGGGTATGCTAATAGTGTTGCCTTGGGGGTCTGTATAACTACGGTCATCATTAAGACGACGAGTGAAAGTTTTACCATCTTTGGTAACCTCTTCTGTGAGGGTGCCAGTGGTTAACCCAAGCCAGTTGCTATAAGCCAGCACTTTGTCTTCAGAGTCAACAGCTGCTATTGAGTCTTCCAAGTCCATAATTGTGGTTACTGCAGCCTCAAGAACTACGTCTTTAATACCGGCTTTATCGTCTTTACCAATTGCGTGGTTACGATCTATCTGTATTTCTACGTGCAAACCATTATGTAAAAACAGCAGTGACTCGGGGTTATTGGCAGTGCCTGTATATCCAACAAATTGATCCGGGTTTGCCAGACCTGTGGTACTACCATCTTCAAGTTTGGCTGTTACTGCGCCATTTTCTACAGCATATGATGTGGTTTGAGTGTGGTCTGCTTTAGCAAGTGGTACTGTATCGTTAAGTACGTTGCGTGCGTACTCAATTACTTTTTGACCCCTTACAGGGTTGTATCCACCAGCTCGTGTAGCACCATCTTCTTCAGATATTGCATCGGTTCCGTATAGTGCGTCATATAGGCTGCCCCAGCGTGCATTTGCAGCGTTAAGAGCATATCGTGCGTTGGTTATAGGAACGACTAGCTGTGGACCAGCCTGTTTAGCAAACTCATCGTCAATTTTTGTAGTTTCTACCTGTACATTTGCAGGTGCGTCGACTAGGTAGCCAATATCTTTCAGGAAAGCTTGATAAGCAGTTTGGTCTTTTATTGGGCCAGGGTTGCTTTTATACCAGTTGTCCAGTTCTTTCTGTATACGAGTGCGTTCAGCCAAAAGTTCACGATTTTCTGGCGCTAGATCGTGCACTAATTTGCTAAAACCTTCCCAAAATGCATCAGCATCGACGCCGCTTCCGGGCAAGGCCTTATTTTGTATAAAGTTATATAGGTCGTTAGCTACTTGTAAACCGTGGCAATTAGTTCTTTGTGTCATATAAATTCCTGTTTGAATTAAGCTATGTTAAGTGCAGCAATACCCTTTTGTGCTATTTCAGCATCTTCATTGGCTTTAACCCCCGAAACTCCTACAGCACCAATTACGTGACCATCAACAACGATGGGCTCACCCCCTTCTAAGCCAACTACAGGCATATTTACTGCAGCAACACGACCACCGTTAATCATGTCTTCTATGCCTTTGGTTGGTTTTCCGCTAAGGGCGCTTGCACGAGCTTTGTCACCAGCAATAATTGAGCTCATAACGGGGGCGCCGTCCATGCGCTGTAGGCCTAGCAGGTAACCACCACTATCGCAAACAGCTACTGTTACTAGCCAGTTATTTGCTTTAGCATGAGCCAGTGAGGCTTCAAGTATTTTTGCTACATCATCCTGTGTTAGTTTTTTACAGGCTATCATTTCAAACTCCTGAAAATCATGTGATTAAAATTGCTCTAAAGTCATTTACATTCGTTAATGTAGGCCCAGTTATAAGTTGGGTATTCATTAATTCGAAGAAAGTATGAGCGTCGTTATTGTCTAGATAGGCTAGGGGGTCTATTCCCCTGCTTACTGCATCTGCAATTATCGAAGGTGTAATGTAAGCTCCGGCTATTTCTTCCTGACCATCGACGCCGTCGGTATCGCCCGCCAAAGCATAAATTCCTTTTACTCCGTTAAGAGCTAGCGCTAAAGACAGTAAAAACTCTACATTGCGGCCACCTCTACCATTACCTTTTATGGTAACAGTCGTTTCCCCACCTGAAAGCAATACGCACGGTGACTGTGCTGGCTGGTTGTAATGCTTCACCTGCCGGGCAATGCCTGCCATAACATTGGCAACTTCTCGTGATTCACCTTCTATGCCATCACCTAATATTAAGCTGTTATACCCCCTATCGTTGGCCATTTCTGCTGCTGCTTCAAGAGCCATTTGTGCAGATGCGATAATAGTTGTGCTTACATTGGCTAGTTTTGGGTCATTTGGTTTTATAGACTCACTGCTGCTTTGGTTCAGAACAGACAATATATGTTCTGGCACGTTAATTCTATAGCGCTTTAATACCTCTACTGCATCTTGGCTTGTGGTTGGGTCAGCAACTCCGTAGCCTGAGGCAATGTCACAATGATTGTCTCCCGGCACGTCGGAGATAATAAGGTTTACCAGTTTTGCTGGATGTGTTGCTGCTGCTAGCCTGCCCCCTTTTATAGCTGATAAATGCCTTCTAACAATGTTGATCTCGGATATGCTTGCTCCGCTTTTTAATAGCTTTGTGTTTATATCCTGTTTATCAGCCAAAGTGAGCCCTTTAGTCGGTAATGGAAGTAGGGCAGACCCTCCTCCGCTTACTAGATTAACAACTAAATCGGTGCTTTTAAGGTTTTTTAAATACCTTAATATGCAAGTTGCTGCATGCATACCAGATTCGTCAGGTACAGGGTGAGCCGCTTGCATTACTTTTATATTTTTACAGATAACCTCGTATCCATAGCGTGTAACTATAATGCCTTCGGCCTTGTCACCGTAAAAGCCTTCGGCGACTTTTGCCATAGCCGCTGAAGCCTTACCCGCACCTACGATAATTACCCTTCCATTTCCAGGTTCGGGCAAGTGATTAACAAGCATGTTATTTGGGCGTGCCACTTCTATAGCCCTATTGAATAGGTCTTGCAGAAGCTTTACGGGCGCGTTGTGCGGTTTTACTTGCATGATATTAGGATAGACATAAATGTGCTCTTATGGAAGATAAGGTAAGCTTGGTGTTGTCGATACTTTTAGTATATGCTCAACATTATGGCTCTAAGTGTGAATATTACTTCTAAGAAGGAATATATGGGCAAATATACTGAAATGCGCAGTTTTATATTAATGGCTGAAAGAGGGAGTTTTGCCTCAGCAGCTCAACAAGAGGGTGTTACACCTGTTGTTATGGGGCGTCGATTAACAGCACTTGAGAAGCGACTAGGTGTACAGCTGGCTCATAGATCCACACGTGGGCTGGTGTTGACAGACTTAGGTGAACAATACCTAGAGTATTGTGCTTCTATAGTCAAAGCTATAGATGAAGCTGATAGAAGCGTTAGCGCAGGTCGCAAAGCAGTTACGGGGCGGCTTGTAGTTTCGGCTCCGGCCGCTTTTGGACGTAGGCACGTAGCGCCTCATGTGTTTGAGTTTAAGCGTAAATACCCAGAGCTAAGTTTGTCGTTCAATTTTACCGATAGTGTGATCGATTTGGTTTCTGAAGGCTATGACATGGCCATACGGGTAGGAGAAGTTTACGACCTTGATTATGTTGCTAAACGCTTGTTTCCTAACCGTAGAGTGGTTTGTGGAACACCAGAATATTTTAGGCGTCATGGAACTCCTCTTAAACCGGAAGATTTATTGCAGCATAACTGCTTAGCATTTAATATGCAGGGCGGTCAGCAGCGCGGATGGATTTTTATGCGTGATGGTAAGCCTTTTGCACAGCAGGTAAAAGGTGACTTGGATTGTAATGACGGTGAGCTATTGTATGAATGGGTAAAGCAGGGTTTGGGAATCGGTTGGCGTTCAACATGGGAAATACAGGGTGAATTAAAGCGTGGGGAGCTGGTCACCGTGCTAGATGAATATGCCGCGCCTGATTACGACATAAGAGCAGTATATCCACAGCAAAGGTATTTGCCAGCCAAAGTAAGGTATTTTATAGACTATATAGAGCAGATATATAACCGACCTGGTTATTGGGAAGGGGTTAGGGTTTAACGGAAAAAAGTTGCTTTAGCCCTTCCATTATTTTCTTCCCAATAACATCATCAAGGTGGTTATGGTTATAAGCATGGTAAGGCGTTATTTCCCGTATAAATGCAGCGCGTTCTTCGTCTGTTGCTTCAGTAATTACATCCATTATGCATGAGTGCATGTCATTAACTGTTGAAAATGGGCGAAATAGCCAGACTCTTTCTGCTATCCATGGTGTATTAGGTATAACTTCAGCGAGCTGTTCGGTAAATTGCTCTTGATTGAATCCGGATACTTTTTCTATATCAAGAGCAGCAAGCATACTACCCCTACAGTTTGGTCTGGCGCATAAGCATTTATACTGGTTCTTTAGTTCTTGGGTAATAACATCGTCTATTACTAAACCATAATCGAAAAAAAGCTCTTCTCCGGCATTTATGTCACGTAAAGCAACTATATATACGTTGGTTCCTTCATCATTTTCCTGAGCCTCGCAGTTAGGCTCACAGCAATGATTTATCCAACGAGCATCATTGCCTTCTTGGCCTCCATCTATTACTTCGCCGGAGCTAAGGGCAAAGAAAAAAGTATGTCCGGGATCTGACTCGTCGTGTGATGCTAGCTCGTCGGCCTCTTGTGGGCTGATACGTTCGCCACAATACTCTAAAATACAAGTTCCCGCTGGAATGTTTTTTGTTGCAAATACTCCAAGCCCATGTAATGGTGATTCTTGAACATGGTGCCATATGGTGTTGTCTGTCATAACAGGGCGCCTACTTTAACTGAATTTTAATGGTCTATTATGTCTGATGCTCACGAGCAGCAAGCCGCAGCTGCAAACACCAACTTGAATGGTGCTCAAGCCCTTTTAGAAACCCTTGTCGCCAATGGTGAGA
>JAJYRX010000212.1 GCA_021793875.1 Pseudomonadota bacterium | reverse complement strand
CTTATGTATAAGAGGTCGCGGGAACCACATGTATCCTAGTGCCAAGGTTAGTATTCCAATAGGGACATTAACAAGAAAGGTAAGTCGCCAGCCAAGGTCAGCACCTCCAAATTTTATTAATAGGCCTCCTATGACCGGACCCACAGCTACCGAAAACCCAACCATGGTGCCAAAGTAACCGAACGCTCTTCCACGTTCTGCCCCACGGAAGTATTGCTGAATCATTCCAACGCCTTGTGGGTTTAACAGCCCAGAACCAAAACCTTGTATGAAGCGAGCAACGTTTAAAGAATTAGCATCTGGAGCCAGACCAGCAGCAATAGACGCACCTGTAAATATGGCTGTTCCAATTAGGAAAAGACCACCGCGCCCCATAATGTCCCCTGCACGTCCGGCACTAACCAGAATTACGCCAAAAGTTAGAGCGTACCCGGATAATACCCACTGTATATCTGACTGGGTTGCATTTAAAGAACCTTGTATAGATGGAAGGGCTACATTTACAATGCTGACGCCTACAAGCGACATAAAAATTGCGGCTAACAATACTATTAATATCTTCCATTTAATTGTTTCTGATGCTGCTAGTTCTTGTTTAACTTCCATTTGATGCTTTAAGTTTTTTGCTTATATGTGTTTGTACTATGACTAAATACCTTAGTATTAAATGTCCGTTTTGAGACAATGAACAACCTTCTCTGACGGTATTATGGGGTAACTTTGGACATCGCATCTATAAATAACTAGGAGGCTAGATGTCTAGTATCTTTGACCAAGATCTACCGCGTACCGAGGCAAACTTTGCGGTTCTTTCACCGCTGTCGTTTATAAAACGCACAGCAGAAGTGTATCCCGAATACCCTGCAATAATTCATGGCTTTGGCGATCAAGCTATTCGATACAACTGGGAAACCATGTATAAGCGTTGCAAACAGTTCGCCAGTGCACTAAATAATATAGGGGTAGGTAAGGGCGATACGGTTGCAGCATTACTGCCAAATATACCAGCTATGGTAGAGGCACATTTTGCAGTGCCCATGGTTGGTGCGGTTCTAAATACAATGAATACCCGCCTTGACCCCAAAACTATAGCTTATATGTTAGACCATGGTGAAGCGGGAACCATTCTTGTGGATACTGAGTTTAGCGCTACAATGCAAAAGGCACTAGAGCTGCGTCAAAACAAGAAGCCTGTAAATGTAATTGATGTGGTTGATCCAATATTCGAAGGCCCACACAACACCATTGGTAGCGTTACTTACGAAGATTTCATATCTAAAGGTGACCCAGATTTCAACTGGCAGCTTCCCAACGACGAATGGGATGCAATAGCTCTTAACTATACTAGTGGTACAACGGGCAACCCAAAAGGAGTGGTTTACCACCACCGTGGTGCTGCACTTGCTGCTATATCAAATATTCTCGAATGGGATATGCCGCACCATGCTACATACTTGTGGACCTTGCCACTATTTCACTGTAATGGTTGGTGTTTCGCATGGGCTGTGGCAGCTAGGGCGGGTATTAATGTATGTTTAAGACGCATTGATCCAAAGCTCATCTTCCAAGCTATGCGAGAGCATAATGTTGATCACTATTGCGGTGCTCCCATAGTTCATAACATGTTGGTTAACGCACCATCTGAGCTCAAAGAAGGGGTTCCGGAAGGTGTTAAGGTCATGGTTGCTGGTGCTGCTCCTCCAGAATCCATGATAGAAGGTATGGAACAAATGGGTTTTAATATGTTGCATGTGTATGGCCTTACCGAAACCTATGGTCCAGCTACGGTTTGTGCAAAGTACGGTAGTTGGGATTCCCTTGATATTTCTGAGCGGGCTCGTCTAAATTCTCGACAAGGGGTTACATATCATCTACAGCGCGAAATTGCAGTTATGGACGAAAATATGAACCATGTACCTGCCGATGGTAAAACCATGGGCGAAATAATGTTTCGTGGCAATATAGTAATGAAAGGCTATTTAAAGAATCCAGAGGCTACTAAAGAATCATTAGCAAAGGGTTGGTTTCATAGCGGTGACCTTGCTGTTATGGATCCCGATGGCTACATAAAAATAATGGATCGCAATAAGGACATAATAATATCAGGGGGCGAAAACATATCATCAATCGAAGTGGAAGATATTATTTACCGCCACCCAGATGTTCTTGCTGTTGCTGTCGTTGCTAAGGATCACGAGCGGTGGGGTGAAACTCCTTGTGCTTTCGTTGAGCTAAAAGAAGGGGCCAATACAACTGAACAAGAAATAATAGACCACTGCCGAAGCCGATTAGCTTCTTTTAAAGTGCCAACCTCTGTCGTTTTTTGTGAACTTCCGAAAACTGCAACTGGTAAGATTCAGAAGTTTGAACTCAGGAAAATAGCAAACGCCAGTACGGTGTAATATATTTGTATTAAATAACTATAATATGTGGCGCGTGATATTAAATTACATGCGCCATTATTATTTGTTTAGGAATTAAAAATTATGCCTTCATTTGACGTTGTCTCAGAGGTTGATAAACACGAGTTAACAAATGCTGTTGATCAAGCTACCAGAGAGCTAGGAAATAGGTTCGATTTTAAAGGCGTAGACGCGTCGTTTGAGCTAGATGATTATACAATTACGCAATCTGCCCCTAGTGCATTTCAGCTTGGTCAAATGATGGATATATTGCGCGGGCGTTTATCTGCTCGCGGTATAGATCTAAAATGTCTTGATGTGCAAGCACCATTAGAGAATATTGGTGGTGCCAGACAAAAAATAATTGTAAAGCAGGGAATCGAACAAGATACAGCTAAAAAACTTATAGCAGCTTTAAAGTCTGCAAAACTAAAGGTACAAGCGCAAATAAATGGTGATAAATTAAGGGTTAGTGGTAAAAAGCGCGATGACCTTCAAGCTGCTATAGCAATATTAAAAGATGTAACCATAGATTTACCGCTACAGTTTAATAATTTTCGCGATTAACACTATGGCTTACGCCTGTGATGACATCCACTACATGCGTTTGGCAATTCAAGAGGCA
>JAJYRX010000211.1 GCA_021793875.1 Pseudomonadota bacterium | reverse complement strand
GTTACTGAAGGGCATGTGCTTATAACCGAAAACACTGCGGATAATAATAATATTTCCATCAACACGCCACTTACAATTAATGTTAAAAGTAACGCAACATTAAGCCTAGGCGGCAAACTAAGCAGTTATCTGTTTGCACAAAACGCCATTATCAAGCATGGTCAAGGGCAACTAAACATAAGTGGTGAAAACAATTTTTATAATAGCAACACCCTTATACAGCAAGGCAGCATACAGGTTTCAGGCCACACCCCATTAGGCCCTTATTACAACGTTCTTGGGCTACATAAAAACACCACCTTAAAACTTGAGCCCAATACCATCTTAAGCAACACCATATATTTGTATGGTAATTCCCCAGAATCAAACCCCACACCACAAGACAATGAAATAATAAAACTTGAAGTAGCCGAGGGCACAGCTACCTTCAATGGTCATATTCAACCAACACAACCGTCTGTTATTCATAAAACTGGTAAAGGTATTTTGCACTTTACTGGCGAAATGCCTTACGTAAATGAGGCTAGCTTGAGTGTGCAAGAAGGCGAGGTGCGCATAGATGGGCATTTCTGGAGCCTTGTAACTGCACAGCCAGACAGCAAAATTAGCGGTGCTGGTTATATAAATAACCTTCAAATAAATAGTGGCGCAATATTCTCACCCTACGGCACTATGACAATACAAAATCAGTTGCAATTTGAACCCGGTAGTAAGTATGTAATACGTGCCTGGGCTAATGGTATTAGTGATTCAACAGTGGTGTATGGCAATACAGTTCTGGCCGGTCAGGTAGTGGCTATGCCTCAGGGCAATGAGCAAGAATGGGGCGCAACCAATAACTATGTAATTGTTAGCTCCGTAGAAGGCTTTAATAATACCGAATTTGATAGCGCAGTTTCTGCTGTACCTTATCTAACCGCCAAAATGTCATATGAAGCAGATAAGGCCATACTTACGCTTGAACCGTACCATGCAGAAGTTGTTGAGCCCGAACAACCTATAAAGCCATCGGAAAGCAAACCTGAAAAAAACAATAGCGCTACGCAAGAGCCACCATTTAAAAAGCCCAACACAGTAACCGCAACACCCCAGACGTGGCCTGCCAATATTCGCAGCATAATGCTAGAAGACAGCAGGTTTATTCGGGAAGCAGTATACGAAAATGCCATGGACAACCAGCCATCATGGGTTCATGCTTGGCATTCCAATAAAGAAAAACAAATAGACAGGCGCATAAGCGGATTAATTTCTGGAATACATTATGAACGTAACAATGTAAGTATTGGTTTTGCTGCCGGTATTAGTAAAAGCTTTATACAAGGAAGTCTCATAACTAACACTGCCACAGCCAATAGCACTCACATGGCTATTTATGCTGCAAGCAAAGCCAAGACGTGGGGCATAAATGCAGGTGCTGCTTATAGCCACCACAGGGTAAAAGCTGATAACCTGGCTCAGACTAGTCTGCTAAGCCATATGGCTAACAGCAATTATTCGGCGCAAACAATTCAGACGTTTGCAAGGGCAAGCTTTAACCTTTGGAATAATGAATTAAGCAGCTTAAAGCCATACATAGATGTAGCATGGGTAAAGCACAAAACCCCTGCAATTACTGAAACTGGTGGCCCTTTAGCAATGCACTATACAAAGGCTAAAGCTAGTGCTTTTTTCAGTACCGTTGGCATTCAGGGAAGCCACGACATATATACTGCTTATGGAAATGCTACGGTATTTGCCGATATTGGTATAAGACATATGCACAGCAACCGTAACATTAACGTGCGGCAGCACTACGAAATGGATGGGTTAAAAACTGCGCTTAAAGCAAACCCTAAAGTATTAGAAAGAACTGCAACAAACCTAACGCTAGGGGTTAAAGCCAATGTGGGTAAAAGAAGCCATGCATCGTTAGCATACAGAGGCTTGCACTCTAAAAGCTCGAAAGATCATGGCTTTCTAATTGGCTTAAACATACATTATTAGCCACTATGTACGCCCATTTTGTCTAGAAGACTGTACCATGCAACCCCTATTGTTATATATAAACGTTGCAGCGAATGAAATGGAATTCTGCGTATGGGTGTAATAGGAAACGGAAACTCATTTACGCTTCCACCGGCAAGCAGTGCGGCCAAGTGCTTACCCATTGCTGTGCCGGTTGCTATACCACGACCGTTATACCCTAGCGCTACTGTTAAGCCACTTTCGGGCTGATGCACATGTGGCATGAAATCACGTGTTATAGCTATGCGTCCTGCCCAATGATATTCAAACTTAAACGGAGCCAGATGTGGATACAAAAGGTTTAAAGAGCGTTCAAGGTGTGCAAAATCCGATATACCGTGCGGGTCAGAAAAACTACCACGCCCCCCTAGAAGAAGCCGGTTATGTTGGTCTTTACGCAAATATAAAAGCAAGCGCTGCGCTGTAGACAGTGTTTCACCATTCGCCAGAATATTATTAGCATGTAAGCCCAAAGGGGTGGTAGAAACCATAAAACTATTAGCCGATAAAATAGTACGAGCTAGTCCTGGCACTAAGTTATCGGTATAGCCATTGGTGGCAATTATTACTTGGTTAGCCTGAACAGTAAGGCCTTTGTCAGTTACTGCCTGCCAACTGTTTCCCAACCTGTTTAGGCTGCTTACGCTAGTACCACCATAAATATATGCACCAGCTTTTATAGCCGCATTAGCAAGGCCCATTACATATGCAAATGGGTGCAGGCTACCGGCTCTACTATCTATCCACCCGCCTTTGAACTGGTCTGATCCCGTAAGTTTACTAACCTGTACTTTATCTAATGATTTAACCGGAATACCATAGCCGCGCCACTGTTCTGCACGCTTGTGTAAATGTGCAGTGCCGGCTTCGGTATAACTGGCCTGTATCCAGCCAGAGCGTTTGGGATTGCAATCTATATGGTGCTTTCTAATAAGCTCGAAAACCAAATCAGCAGACGAAGATACTGCATCTATAAGTGCATCGGCTCTGGCACCAAACATACGCCGCAGGTCTGTAGGGTCGTGCTTTAAAGTGGGGTTAACTTGG
>JAJYRX010000210.1 GCA_021793875.1 Pseudomonadota bacterium | reverse complement strand
ACACATGAAGATGTACGCAACTTCGTTAAGCAGACTATGCAACGCAGCGCAAATGTGTCCGGTGATGGTGTAAGTGTAGGTGGGCTAGATATATTACCTTGGCCAAAAATAGACTTTAGCCGTTTTGGCGAAATAGAAACAAAGCCATTGTCTCGCATAAAAAAGATTTCTGGTGCCAACCTGCACAGAAATTGGGTGCAAATACCCCATGTGACAAATAATGATGTGGCTGATATTACTGAGCTTGAAAATTTAAGAAAAACGCTTAATCAAGAAAATCAAAAAGAAGGAATAAGGGTAACCATGTTAGCCTTTGTTATCAAGGCAGTAGTAGCTACTCTTAAAGCGTTTCCTGAATTCAACTCATCGCTAGATAACGACAACTTGATACTTAAAAAGTACTATCACATAGGCTTTGCTGCAGACACACCGAATGGTTTGGTAGTTCCCGTGATTCGTGATGCCGACTCCAAAGGGGTAATAGAAATAGCGAAAGAAACAGCCGAACTAGCCTCACTAGCTCGTGAGGGAAAGCTTTCTGGGTCACAAATGCAGGGCGGATGTTTTACAATTTCATCTTTGGGTGGTATTGGTGGAACAGACTTCACACCAATTATAAACGCACCAGAGGTAGCTATACTTGGGGTATCCCGTTCATCGATTCAACCTATATGGAATGGGACCGAATTTAAACCTAGGTTAATATTGCCCTTGTCTTTATCTTACGATCATAGAGTCATAGATGGCGCTGCCGCGGCACGCTTTAACGCGCACCTGGCTCGTTTGTTATCTGATTTCCGCCGTATCGCCTTGTAAGGAGACTACATGTCAAAAATTATAGACTTGAACGTACCAGATATTGGTGATGCAACTGATGTGGATGTCATTGAGGTTCTGGTTAATAAGGGCGACGTTATTCGAGTGGATGATAGCCTCATCACAGTAGAGTCTGATAAGGCTTCCATGGAAATTCCGGCCTCCCACAGCGGGGTTATAGTTGAGCTGGCCGTTCAACTTGGTGACAAGGTATCCGAAGGTTCGCTAATTGCTAGACTTGAAGTAGATGAAACCAATGATAACGCACAGAGTCTAGATGATTCGCATAAAAATTCCGTACAAACAGACCCTATTACCAAAACAGATACTGATGTCGATAACAACCAAGTTATAAATAATAAGACCACAGATGTAGACTGTGATGTATTTGTGTTAGGTGCTGGTCCCGGGGGCTATTCAGCAGCATTCAGAGCGGCTGACTTAGGGCTTAGGGTTGTTCTTGCTGAGCGATACTCCACTCTTGGCGGTGTTTGCTTAAATGTTGGCTGCATTCCATCAAAAGCACTTTTACATAGTGTTTCGGTACTTGAGTCAGCAAAACATCTTGAAGAACAGGGGATAACCTTTGGCAGTCCCGATATAAACCTAGACCAATTGCGTAAGCATAAAGATGGTGTGATATCAAAGTTAACTAGCGGTCTAGCCGGAATGGCCAAAGCCCGTAAAGTAACTGTAGTTACCGGTAACGCCGAGCTTACTGGTTCGAATCAGGCAGTAATAACATCAAACAGCGGTGAAAGACAGACCGTAAGGTTCAATTCTGCAATAATTGCGGCAGGTAGTGAGTCTATTAAATTGCCGTTCTTGCCAAAAGACGAAAGAATTATAGATTCTACAGGGGCCTTAAAACTCAAAGAAATCCCCAAAAAGATGTTGGTTGTTGGTGGAGGCATTATTGGTCTAGAAATGGCTACGGTTTACTCCGCATTAGGGTCAACAATAGATGTTGTGGAAATGCAGGATACGCTAATGCCGGGTACAGACAAAGACATGGTAAAAGTATGGCTCAAACATAACAGTCATCGCTTTGACAAAATAATGACAAAAACCAAAACGGTGAAAGCAGAAGCAGGAGAGCAAGGTATTACCATAACCTTTGAGGGTGAAAACGCACCCGATCAACCTATAACCTATGATCTTGTGTTGCAGGCAGTTGGTCGTAGTCCCAATGGTAAAAAAATTGGAGCAGAAAAGGCTGGGGTCAATATAAATGAAAACGGCTTTATTCCAGTTGATAAACAAATGCGCACCAATGTAAAAAATATTTACGCAATAGGGGATATTGTTGGTCAACCAATGCTCGCTCATAAGGCCGTTCACGAAGCTCATGTGGCAGCTGAAGCAATAGCAGGTGAAAAAAGCTTTTTTGATGCACGAGTAATACCTTCAGTAGCTTATACCGATCCTGAAATAGCCTGGGTTGGTATAACAGAAGATCAAGCCAAAGAAGAAGGTATAGAAGTTCAAAAAGGTATTTTCCCGTGGGCTGCTTCTGGCCGAGCGATAGCTAATAATCGGGATGAAGGGTTCACTAAACTGCTATTTGACCCTGAGACTAAGCGCATATTAGGTGGAGCAATTGTAGGGACAAATGCCGGTGACATGATAGGTGAAGTAGCCTTAGCCATAGAAATGGGTGCCGATATTGTTGATATAGCCCGTACAATTCATCCTCACCCAACTCTCGGGGAATCTATTGGGATGGCAGCATCGGCAGCTGATGGTATATGTACCGACCTGCCACCAGTTAAACGCAAGTAAAAATAACCATTCTTTTATACTCGAATCTTGGCAGGTGCTATTATTAACACCTGCCTTTTTTATTTTTTGAAGATGAATACTCCCAACGAAAATACTAGCCTGGCAGATTGGTTGCACTACTTGGAACTATTGCACCCAACTGAGATAGATCTTGGGCTCGAAAGAGTAAAAACAGTTGCTGATGAACTTGGCGTACTTAAACCAAGTCATAAGGTAATTACAGTAGCCGGCACGAATGGCAAAGGCTCAGTGTGCGCTATGCTTGACTCTATTCTTAGGGCAGGAGGCTACAATGTTGCATGCTATACGTCACCACATCTTATAGACTATAACGAGCGTTTTAGAATAAATGGTGAGTTTGCCACAGATGACCAGATTATCGAGCAGTTTAATCGTATAGAAAAAGCGCGGGGCGAAACAAGCTTAAGTTATTTCGAATTTGCAACGCTTGCTGCATTATTATTATTCAATGAAGCTGTCAGCTTCAT
>JAJYRX010000209.1 GCA_021793875.1 Pseudomonadota bacterium | reverse complement strand
ACCCATACTGACCACGCAGAAGCACTACCTATGCTGCGCATAGACGAGCCCACACTAACTATGAACTTCATGGTGAACACCTCACCGCTGGCTGGACGCGAGGGTAAGTTTGTAACTAGCCGCCAGCTGAGGGAGCGTCTTGATCTTGAGCTTAAGTCTAATGTTGCCCTAAGGGTTAATGATACCGGCGACGATACAGTCTTTGAGGTTTGTGGTCGTGGTGAGTTACACCTTACTATTCTTATAGAAAATATGCGACGTGAAGGCTATGAGCTGGCTGTTTCTCGCCCGCGTGTGCTGTACCGTGAGGTTGATGGCGTTCGCATGGAGCCGTATGAGCTTTTAACGGTAGACGTTGAAGATGGGCATCAGGGCAGTGTTATGGAAGAGCTTGGTAAACGCAAAGGCGACCTTCTGGATATGATCCCCGATGGTAAAGGCCGTACTCGCCTTGATTACCGCATACCAGCCCGTGGTCTTATAGGTTTTCAAAGTGAATTTATGACACTTACAAGGGGTACTGGCCTTATGAGTCACGTTTTTGACGATTACGGGCCATTGCGTGAGGGTGATGTTGGTGAGCGTCGTAATGGTGTGTTAATAAGCCAAGACAACGGCGAAGCAGTGGCTTATGCTTTGTGGAAGTTGCAAGAGCGTGGGCGTATGTTTGTGTCACCAAACGAGCCTGTATACGAAGGCATGATAATAGGTATTAATAGCCGTGATAATGACCTGGTAGTTAACCCTATACGTGAAAAGAAAATGACCAATATACGCGCATCTGGTAAGGATGAAGCGGTAGACTTGGTTCCACCAATTGACCTTACCCTGGAATATGCAGTGCAGTTCATTAATGATGATGAACTGGTTGAGGTAACACCAAAGTCTATACGGTTGCGCAAGCGCTATCTGCAAGAGCACGAAAGGCGCCGCGCTTCACGTAATAATTAACTCTCGGGTAGGGCGGGTTCAAACGTGTGCTCGCCCTGTGGTTGTTTGCAATGCTTGGCCAAGTGCTCCATTGCTTCGTCAATGCTGTCAGTAATTAAAACTAGGTTAAGGTCGCTAGCGCTGATCATGCCATTGCCAAGCTGAACATCACGCACCCATTTAAAAAGGCCTTCCCAGAATTCCTTGCCTATAAGTACTATAGGTGATGGTGGTAGTTTTTCGGTTTGAACTAAGGTCATAACTTCAAACAGCTCGTCCATGGTGCCCCAACCACCAGGAAGTGCTATATAAGCTATGCTGTGCATGAAGAAAGTGGCTTTACGCGAATAAAAGTAGTCAAAATTAAGACTATGCGTTTGATAGGGGTTATTGCTGGTTTCGCGTGGTAGTTTTATATTAAGCCCTATGCTTGTGCCGCCAGCGTTATATGCGCCTTTATTGGCAGCTTCCATTAAGCCCGGGCCGCCACCAGCAATAACAGGAAACCCGGCTTTGGCAAGTTTTGCACCAAGCTGTTCGCACAGTTTATAGTAAGGCGAATCGCTTTTTACCCGGGCGCTACCAAAAATGCTAACGCCCCAGCGAAGTTCTTTGAGGGTGTCGGCCGCCGTTTGCAGTTCTTCCATTATTTTTGGAATTTGTTTGCTGGCGGGAGTACGAATCATTTTATTGTTTGACATGAAAAAAACCTTGTTGCTTGTAGATGGCTCCAGCTATTTATACCGTGCATATTATGCAATGCCCGATTTACGTAATGCGTTAGGGGAGCCAACCAGCGCATTGTACGGCGTTATTTCAATGTTAAAAAGGCTGTTGCAAGATTACAAGGCAGATTACGCTGCTTGTGTCTTTGATGCCAGCGGTAAAACCTTTCGTGACAACTTGTACCATGAATACAAAAGTAATCGTCCTTCTATGCCTGCCGATTTATCAGCACAAATTGAGCCCCTGCACAAAGCTGTAGCCGCTTTAGGCTGGCCTGTTATTTCCGTGGAAGGGGTAGAGGCCGACGATGTTATAGGTACATTAGCTGTAATGGCATCGGAAAACGGTGTTAACACAATTGTTTCTACAGGTGATAAAGACCTTGCACAGCTGGTAAACAAAAATGTAACCCTGGTTAACACCATGAACAACGAAACACAGGATGAAGCCGGCGTTATAGAAAAATTTGGTGTAAGGCCCGACCAAATAATAGATTATTTAATGTTGGTGGGCGATTCGTCGGACAACATACCTGGTGTTCAGAAAGTAGGCCCTAAAACTGCAGCCAACTGGCTTAACAAATATGGCAGCCTAGACAACATTATAAAGCATGCTGACGAAATTAAAGGTGTTGCCGGTAACAATCTGCGGGAATTTATTCCTAAGTTTGACTTAACTCGCCAGCTTGTAACTATAAAAACCGATTGTGAAGTGCCTTCAGTCAAGGGGCTTTCTTGTCTTTCTTTAAGGCAACCTAACACCAAAGAACTAATAGAAATATACGAACATTATGGTTTTAGAACCTGGCTACGAGAAATAACCGGTGACGAGAACCGAATACCTGAAAATGATGCAAGAGTAGTGGCCGATGCTCAGGAGTCACAGCCAATTGAAACTAGCTACGAAACCATTTCTAGTTGGGATGCTTTAGATAAATGGATAGGCATTATTAAAAAGACAGGCTTGGTTTCATTAGATACAGAAACCACTTCTTTAAACCCTATGCAGGCAAAGCTTGTAGGCATAGCTATTGCTACCAAGCCAGGTTTAGCCTGTTATATTCCAGTTGGTCATACTGGACCAGACAACTTTCCGCAGCTTCCCAAACAAGAGGTTCTAAGCCGACTTAAGGCGTGGTTAGAAGACAGTTCATCTAAAAAGCTACTACATAATGCCAAGTATGATGCCCATGTTTTCCACAATGAAGGTATTAAGCTGGCCGGTATTGCTGAAGACACCATGCTGCAGGCTTATGTGCTTGAGTCGCATAGAAGGGTTGGGCTAAACGAGCTTTCAGAGCGTTGGCTGGGTAACCCGGGCACTACATATGAGTCATTATGCGGTAAGGGTGCCAAGCAAATAGGGTTTAACGACCTTGATGTAGAGTCAGCATCTTTTTATGCCTGTGAAGATGCTGATCTTACCCTGCAGTTGCATAATGTTTTACGCCCGC
>JAJYRX010000208.1 GCA_021793875.1 Pseudomonadota bacterium | reverse complement strand
TATTGGCATGCTAGAGCACGAAATAGGTGTCAAACAGCCGTTGCACGTAAATGCCAGCTTTTTAATTGATGGCCTGAATCCAGTAAACGACGATATAGGCACCGTACTCGATTACCGAGAAATCAGGCAATTAATAATAGATGAGTGCACTAAAGAGCACACCCACTTGCTGGAAACCTTAATTCAGCGTCTGGCCAACAGGCTGCTAAATGCCTTCCCCGCAATACTTAATGTACACCTTAGCCTGGAAAAGCCTGAAGCATTTGATGACTGCTACAGTGTTGGCCTAGAAGTATCACTAGAGCAACCCAACAAGGTAGGTACTTAAATTAACAAACGTAGCCCATGACGACGGTATTCACCTGGCGTATACCCTGTCCATCGTTTAAATGCACGATGAAATGTAGAAACAGACATAAACCCATGCTCATGGGCTATGTTTTCAATGCTTTTATTGGTGTTAACAAGCTCAAAAATTGCTAGGTCGCGCCTTAGGGCATCTTTAATAGCCTGAAAAGAAGTATGCTCTGCGGCGAGTCGACGCATTAACGTACGTGAAGACATGTGAAATTCATTTGCCACTTGAGCAACAGAGCATCCCAGGTTATTAGATCTGTTCAAAAAGTCATGCACCTTCATTGATAACGCATGCTCGGTGTAAGTAGTAAATATCCAGTCCCTTGGAGCGCGTCTTAGAAATGGCGCTAAATCAGCATACGAGCGCTTAAACCTCTGCTCTGCCAAATCAGAATGAAAACATATAGCAGAAAACTTAGCGTCATAATATGTTTTTGCAGGGAAAAGAACCTTGTAATCTTCAGCAAAAGGCGGTCTTGGAAAAGCAAAAGAAACCTTTTTTAGAGTTACCTCTTGCCCTACCAGCCATGAAGCTACACCATGCGCCAATTTGAGCATTGCCATGTGGCCAAATCGGTTGATATTTGTAACTAAATTACCATTGCCGCCATACCATGGTCTGGGCTTAAGAAAAATACTGAAATTGTCTTTACTTTGGTCCAGAACCAATTCGTAGTCGTCTAGCATGAGATTCCATACTTGGGTAAACCTATACATGGCAATTCTTACAGAGCGAGCATCGTAAACAGTTCGGCAAATTACTTTTAACGCACCACTACGTATTGGCCTAGACCACAAGCCCATCATCTCATCACCGGTTTCTACTGCTGCAATCTGATAAAGACGCACTAACTGCTCGTGTGTAACCCTAGAGTTTCTGTGATTTGCCAAATCGACAGAAATGCCAGACCGCACCAAAAAGCCCTCTAGCTGGCTTGCGGAACATATACGCCGTAAGGCTACTATAAGGTCATGCAGCAGCTCTGCTGATACAGTTGTAAGAATTACCTTTGTGTTTATACCGCTACGCACGGTGTCTCCTGTATTTTAGAAATAAGCTAATTCTTGTTAAAGTTGTCACTTTATGCCAATCTTGCGTCACTATGCGCCATAGAAATTGGTATTAGTGCAATTTAGAATGGTAAACAATGTGCTAACAAATACAACACCAGAGAGACACCTATGACAGTACCCGGAAGCATGATAAACCGCCCCCTGCTGGTTTCTTCCATACTAACTCATGCGGTACGCAACAACCCGCACCAAGAAATAGTAACCGGCCTAGATGGCGGCAAAAAACATCGTTACACCTATGCTAACTTCTACAAGCGCGTGGTACAGCTTGCAATGGGGCTGCAGAATAACGGCATTAAAATGGGTGACAGGGTTGGCACATTAGCTTGGAACACTTATCGTCATCTGGAAATTTACTATGCCACTGCTGGTACAGGTTTAGTGTGCCACACAATAAACCCACGCCTACATATAAGCCAGATACAGTTCATTATTAACGATGCACAAGATGTCGTAATGTTTTACGACTCCCATTTTGAATCTTTGGTTGAGCAGTTAAAACCAAACTGCCCCAGTGTTAAACACTGGGTTTTACTAGACGAGTCCACCAGCGCAACTAACCTATCTACGTATACAGAATGGTTAGATACCAGCCACGAAGATCTAGACTGGCCACAATTCGACGAAAACTCAGCTTGTGGGCTATGTTACACATCTGGCACCACGGGCGACCCAAAAGGCGCTCTTTACTCGCACCGATCTACTATTTTGCATGCTTATGCATCCTGTCATCCCGATGCTGTAGGGGTTTCCAGGCGTGATGCTGTTATGCCATTGGTTCCTATGTATCACGTAAACGCATGGGGCTTGCCATACTCCGCCATGTTGTCGGGGGCAAAAATGGTAATGCCTGGCGCCGACCACAGCGGTAAAGCCCTACACTCACTATGTGAAACCGAAGGTGTAACCCTGTCTGCAGGTGTACCATCCATATGGCAAATAATGCTAGATTACACCCTTGCTAACAACCTTACCTTCAGCACATTAAAGTGTGCCGTTATTGGTGGTTCTGCCTGCCCTCCTGCCATGATCACCACTCTTAGCAAACTGAACGTATCTGTACGTCACGCATGGGGAATGACCGAAGTATCTCCTCTTGGAACGGTTTGCCTACTTCTTCCTGAACATGAAAGTCTTAGCGAGCAAGAACAGCTTAATGTACTGGCCGCACAAGGCAGACCACTTTTTGGTGCCGAATTCAAAATCACCGGTGATGACAACGTAACACCGCTACCTACCGACGGTAAAACCACCGGCAACCTTATGGTTCGTGGTAACTGGGTAATTGAACGCTACTATGGAAAGTCGGAGTCTGCACTTACCGATGGTTGGTTTCACACAGGTGACGTAGCAAGCCTAGATGCAAACGGCTATATGCGCATTTCTGACCGCAGCAAAGATGTTATTAAATCGGGCGGAGAATGGATATCTTCAATTGAAATTGAAAACATAGCCACCGAACACCCAGATGTTCAGCAGGCAGCCTGCATTGCAAAACCCGACCCCAAATGGGGTGAGAGGCCAGTTCTTGTAGTTCTTAAGAAACCAGGAACAAGCCCCAGTGAAGAAAACATACTATCCATTTACAACAATAGGGTTGCTAAATGGATGATACCTGACGAAGTTGTCTTCGTAGATCAAATGCCTATGACAGCCACAGGCAAACTTCAAAAGGCTGAATTACGTAAAAAATTTTTTGCTCCCAAGGAGAATAATGAATGAATGCCCCTATATT
>JAJYRX010000207.1 GCA_021793875.1 Pseudomonadota bacterium | reverse complement strand
CCCTTCGTTTGCACATGAAGTTGCACGTGGTTTACCTGTAGCTCTTACAGTGGCCACCCGCAATAACGAAACAGTGCAGCGAACCATACAAGCCCTACATGGCGAAGCTGCGCGCATATACTCAAGTACAGATATTGCAGGGGTAGAAATAGGTGGTGCACTTAAAAATGTAATTGCTGTTGCTTGTGGTATATCAGATGGCTTACAACTTGGGGATAATGCTCGTGCCGCGCTTATAACACGCGGTCTAGCAGAAATACAAAGGCTTGGAACAGCCCTGGGCGGTCAACCCAGCACATTTTTTGGCTTAACCGGTCTAGGCGACCTGGTACTTACAACAACCGGATCATTATCGCGCAACCGTCAGGTAGGGTTGGCCATTGGTGAAGGTCAAAGCCTTACTAATATTCTTGCATCTGGAATAACTGCCGAAGGCGTAAGGTGCGTACAGGCCGTTCTCCAAATTGCCGCACAGCATGAACTAGAACTTCCCATATGCCAAGCCGTTTACAACGTACTGTTTAATAACCTAACCCCAAGTAAGGCTGTTCACCAGCTACTTACCAGAGAAGCTAAGCCCGAACATTTTTAAATAGCGCCTTTATAACCAGACTGACGCCAGGCTTCAAATACAGTAACTGCAACGGCATTAGACAGGTTAAGACTACGCTGACCTGGCATCATAGGCAACCTTATTTTGTTAGATGCGGGGAACAAGTTCAGCTGCTGTGTATTTAGGCCAGATGTTTCACTACCAAACACGAATACATCACCAGCCATAAACTGCCTATCGTTTAGCAGATCGCCCTTGGTGGTCATGGCAAAACTACGCTGTATAGGTGCATTAATATAAGCCAAAGCCTGCTCTAGAGAATCGTGCACAAGCATGGTAGACCACTCGTGGTAGTCTAGCCCAGCCCTTTTCATCTTTGCATCATCTAGTTTAAAACCCATAGGGTGAACCAAATGAAGACTACATCCGGCATTGGCAGACAGTCGTATTACGTTTCCGGTATTAGGAGGGATTTGTGGTGATACCAATACTATGTGAAACATTATTTATTTATGCAGGGGCCCTTGCCGCAACCAAACCATAAACAGACGATGCACCAGCGCTAAGCAACAGCTTTGCTATGCTGTGCATAGTAGCCCCAGTTGTTAATACATCGTCTATTACCATTATTGGAACACCTTTAACAGGGCCGCCTACACCGTATAGTGCAAAAGTGTTAATAATACGCTGTTCCCGATCAGAATGGGCTTGTTTTTGACCTTCGCGAAGTCGTATTAACGTTTTGGGCGAGTATTTAAACTTTAATTGACGTACAACTTCTTTTGCAATTTGTGCAGCCGGATTAAACCCTCGTTTGCGTAATGAAGCCTCGCTTGCCGGAACAGGAACAACATAAAAATTATTGAACTCAGTTACACCTTTATGAACCCACGCATGCACCATAAGGCTTGCAACAACAGGAGCTATAGAGAAATTGCGCTGTGCTTTCAGCATATGTATAAGCATGTCTCCGGGCTCGCTGTAATCGAATGCAGCAATAACACGGCTAAAGCTAGAAGGCACCCGAATACAATCTGGACAGTTGATATGCTTTTGTATAACAAGGCTACAACGCGGGCACCTTGGACGGCCATCAAACATGCTTTTGGTAATTTCATTGGCACAAAAAACACATAAGGCCGAGCCGTTAAACGATGCAGCTATATTTTTACGGCGCATATTGCACATGGGGCAATATTGAGGAATTAAACGTATAAGCGACAGTGACATAAGTGCGCCTTGTTAAGCATGGGTTACACTTTAATAATGTAATGAATATATGTTTTGCCCACTACTTTATACTGGACAATCATGTCACAACCGCAGCGCTTGCGCATTAATTCAGAACACGTAATTCAGCAGTTTGCCCGCCGTAACCCTCTTGATCCGGCACAATTTCTGTTTGGTGAAGTAGCTCAGCGAATGTTACAGCGCCTAAGCTACATTCGTGTAAAACCAGTATCTATACTTGATGCAGGATGCGGCAATGCTCATGCGCTAGAACCTTTACGGGCCCAGTATCCGGAACTTGATTACATAGGGCTAGACTCCTGTTCAGTGGTATTAGAAACGGCTAAAGAGCGATATCTGTCTAAACCAAGCTTATGGCAACGGCTACGCAATAAACCTACTATGCCTGTGAGCTTTATAGAAGCAGATATGGCTAATAGTGGCCTGCCTGCCGAAAGTATAGACCTAATATGGTCTAACATGGCTTTGCATTGGCACCCCGAACCCCATAATGTTATTGCAGAATGGCGCCGTCTGCTTAAGCCAGAGTCTCTAGTTATGTTCTCCGCCATGGGGCCTGGCTCTATGGCCGAACTGCGTGAAGCCATACACGATGCAAACCTGGAAACATCAACACCCGAATTCGTCGATATGCACGACTTTGGCGACTTGCTGCTTGATAATGGCTTTAACGACCCAGTAATGGATCAAGAAATTCTTACCCTAACTTACAAAACACCAGAAAAACTATTGCAAGACTTACGCATACTTGGTGGCAACCCTAGTGAAGATCGCAGAGCTACGTTGGTAGGAAGGTTATGGCGTCAACGTCTGCTTAATAGCTTAGAAAAGCAGCGTAAACATGATGGGAATATACATTTGACAATTGAAATTGCATACGGTCATGCTTGGCGCAGCACATCTCATAAAGGTGCCACAGGGGAAACCCGAGTTTCCATTAGCAGCATAGGAAGAGCTAGCGATATAAAATCACCGCTCCCTGCATCATATACAAAAGGCGAAAAAAAGCCAGATCAGAAATAAACTGACCTGGCATTTATTATTAAAAATATTATTGAGACGAAGAGCGGTTGCGGCGACGAGCCGAAGCGTCTATACCCAACTGTTTAAGCTTGCGATACAAATGGGTACGCTCAAGACCGGTACGCTCTGATACCCGCGTCATGCTATGGTTTTCCTGCTCTAAGTGGTATTCAAAATATATGCGTTCAAACTCGTCGCGCGCTTCTCGTAAAGGTTGCTCTAATGAAATTCCACCAATTTGAGCTAGATCGGTACTGGACTCGTTTCCAGCATAAACAGTGGCCGTTGAGGGCGCAGCAACAGAGCTTGAAATTTGACCTTGGTTTACTGGGACGGTAGTTAGGTTAGTGGGTGCTG
>JAJYRX010000206.1 GCA_021793875.1 Pseudomonadota bacterium | reverse complement strand
TGCAGTAAGATCCTCAAGGCTTATTAATACGCCACCTTCAAACATGGATTCCATGAGAAAGACGGGATCTTTGGGCATACCAACATTTATGGAATAAACACTGCTACCAAATATCATTTGCCCCAAACCATCTAGGAAATAACTGATACCAATGGTTGCCATAAGCAGGGTGGTGCCCTCTTGGTTTACTAGGTAGCGCAGAACCCAACGTTCTATAGCAACAGCAATTACCCACATAAATATTGCACTGATGATAAATGCCAATACGTTGGCAACAATCATGCTGTCTATACCGAGGAACCTGGGTATCCATTCTGCAAACCTTGCCATGGCAAGTGCAGCTATTAGAACCATGGCGCCCTGAGCAAAGTTGAAAACGCCCGATGCCTTGAATATAAGAACAAAACCAAGCGCTACCAGAGAATAGAGCATGCCTGTCATAAGGCCGCCAAACAAGGTTTCTAAAAAATATGCCATAACAGTTTGCTCCTGGTTATTCGTCTGCACCAAGGTAGGCACGTATTACATCTGGGTTTTTACGTACCTCATCTGGTATGCCATCACCTATTTTCTTGCCGTAATCAAGCACTACCACTCTGTCGGAAATATCCATTACCACACCCATATCGTGTTCTATAAGAACTATGGTTGTGCCATATTCGTCGTTAACATCGAGTATGAAACGGCTCATATCTTGCTTTTCTTCTATATTCATGCCTGCCATAGGCTCATCAAGTAGAAGAATTCGTGGTTCCATGGCAAGCGCTCTACCCAAGTCGACACGTTTTTGTAGACCATATGGAAGCCGTCCAACCGGAGTTTTGCGCCAGGCTTCTATTTCAAGAAAATCGATAATATTTTCAACAAACTCACGATTTTCAAGCTCTTCTTTTATTGCTCCTGGTGTACGGAAGGCTTGAGATAGCATGCTGCTTTTCATGCGCAAGCTGCGACCAGCCATTATGTTATCTAGCACGCTCATGCCGTTAAATAGGGCTAGGTTTTGGAATGTACGAGCAATTCCCATTTCGGCCGCTCTACGAGAGCTCATTCGACTAAACTCTTTGCCGTCTAGCGATATTGTGCCCTCCTGGGGGGTATATACGCCATTAATAACATTAAGCATAGAGCTCTTACCTGCACCATTGGGGCCAATTATTGAGCGTATTTCATGCTCACGAACGTCGAAGGAAATATTGGTAAGTGCCCGTACGCCACCAAAAGCCAGGGAAATACCCTGCATGTCTAGCACTACATCACCAATAAGAGTATTGCGATCCTGACTCATTATGCTGCCTTCCCGGTTGTGTCAGACACTAGTAACGCTGAATATATTTTCAGATCAGCAGATATGCTGCCTATACGGCCGTCCTCAAACTTGACTTCCGTTTCTATGAACTGTGACTCTTTGCCAGAATATAGGGCGTCTATAAGAACACCATACTTTTGAGCTATAAACTTGCGCCGCACCTTACGAGTGCGTGTCAGCTCGTCATCATCAGGGTCTAGCTCTTTGTGCAATATAAGAAACCTTGATATTTGAGAACTGCTTAGCATTGGATCTGCGGAGAGATCTTGATTAACCGCATTGATACAGTCTCGTATTAGCTCATATACCTGTGGTTTGCCTGCTAGGTCGGTATATCCTGCATATGGAATGCCACGCCTTTCGGCCCAGTTACCTACAGCATCGAAATCTATATTTACGAATGCACACACCTCATCACGGCCATCACCAAAAGCAACAGCTTCTTTTATATGAGGGAAGAACTTGAGCTTGTTCTCTATGTATTTGGGCGCAAACATATCGCCATTTGCGAGCTTGCCAACGTCACTGGCCCGGTCAATAATTTTCAGCTGGCCATCGTCATCAAGATAACCAGCGTCTCCGGTGTGATACCAGCCATCGGATGTGAATGATTCAGCGGTGTCTTCAGGCCTGCGATGGTATTCCTTGAACATACCAGGGCTTTTTATCTGTATTTCACCATTTTCCGCAACACGTATATCTACACCCTTAACCGGAGGACCAACGGTGTCCGCTCTTACATGGCCGTCTTCCTGAACGCAAACAAATACTGAAGTTTCAGTTGAACCATATAGCTGCTTTAGGTTAATACCTATTGAACGGTAAAACACGAAAAGATCAGGACCTATGGCTTCACCTGCAGTGTATGCAACCCGTATTCGGTTCATGCCTAGCGAGTTTCGTAAAGGCCCGTAAACCATTAGGTTACCAATGGTGTATTTAATGCGATCCCAAATGCCAACTGGAACATCCTTATCAAGAATATGGACCCCAACCCTACGGGCTAAACCCATGAAAGAGCTATACATTTTCTGCTTTATACGACTAGCATCTTCCATGCGTATGGTTACTCGGGTTAACAGGTCTTCTAATACACGAGGCGGCGCAAAATAATAGGTAGGCCCAATATCGTGCATATCGATAGACACTGTTTCTGGCGACTCTGGATGATTAACAGTAAAGCCCGTAACAAGAAACTGCGTATAGGAGAACATGTTCTGCCCTATCCAGGCTGGAGGCAGATATGCCAATACGTCTTCTTTGTAAGTAAGATTCTCTAGTTCTTGTATAGCCAGCGCCCGATCGATTAGCGCATGGTGCGTTAACACCACACCTTTCGGCTTACCTGTAGTGCCAGAGGTGTAAAACATTGCTGCAACATCGTCTGGTTTTACTGCTGCAACTGCGTTGTCGTAGAAATCGGGGTTATTGGCAGCATGCTCTTTACCAGACTCAAGAGCATCTTCATAATCTATGATGTAATCTTCAGTGTAATTGCGCAAACCCCTTGGGTCATCGTATATAACCTTGGTTAGAAGCGGGCACTCGTCTTTTATTTCTATCATTTTATCGACCTGTTCCTGGTCTTCTACGACTGCCATGCGTATTTCCGCATCGTGCATAACATGCAGCATTTCCTGTGCGATAGCATCTTGGTACAAAGGCACAGGAATAGCGCCCAAGGATTGAGCGGCCATCATGGCCATGTATAGTCGTGGTCGGTTCTCGCCTACAATAGCCACATGATGGCCTGGCTGCACACCATAGAACGCTAGTGCATGTGCAAGGGTACGTACCTCAGTAGCAAGCTCGGCCCAGCTCATTGTTTGCCATATGCCCAGATCTTTTTCGCGCATTGCTGGGTCTGAGCCTCGGGTATGGGCG
>JAJYRX010000205.1 GCA_021793875.1 Pseudomonadota bacterium | reverse complement strand
GCTGCATCATGTTGTTTGCCATTACCAGCATAAGCATGGAGAAAGTAAACAACGAGATGTATGAGAAGAAGCGCTGATAACCGGGGTCATCGGCCATATAACCAATGGTATATATATGCACCATTAATGAAACCGAGGTAACCACTACCATCATTAATGCCGACAAGGTGTCTATAAGAAACCCTACTTGCACATTAACGGTGCCTATTACGTTCCAGGTATAAACAGTACCATTAAATGTGTTTCCATCTAATACCTGCAATAACACCACTACCGAACCAACAAACGATATTGCTACTCCGGCTATTGTTATAAGGTGGGCCGCTCTACGGCCAATGGAGCGTCCTAGAAACCCGGTACCGAAAAGTCCCGCAATTATTGCACCAGCAAGAGGTGCTAGAGCAATCCATAAATAAAGGCTTATTGAACTCATAATTATTGCAACCCCATCAACCCTTGAGCTGGTCGAGCTCGTCGACTTCGATTGTGTTACGGTTGCGGAACAGCAATACTAATATTGCCAGGCCAATTGCGGCCTCGGCAGCTGCCACGGTTAACACAAAGAAAACAAACACCTGACCGGAAACATCATTAAACCAGGACGAAAACGCAACAAAGTTGAAGCTGGCGGAAAGCAGCATAAGCTCAACAGCCATAAGAAGGACTATCAAGTTGCGCCGATTCAGGAAGAAACCAAACAACCCTATGGTGAATAGGATTGCACCTAATACAAGGTGATGTGCTAGCGTTATTTCCATTACGCGTTTCCTTCTTCATTGCTTTGCGAGGCTTGAGCCTGCCCTTGCGAGGGAAGATCTACTAGACGTACGCGATCACGCGCACGAACTCTGACCTGCTTGGCAGGGTTGTTGTACTTAACGTCGGGACGCTTGCGCAAAGTAAGCGCAATAGCTGAGATCATGCCAACCAGCAATACAACACCGCCCACTTCTACAGCAAACGGATACTGGTTATACATGGCTATGCCAAGTTCCATGGTGTTGTTGTAGTCGGAAGGACGGCTAGCGCCACGTGGAGCATCAAACCAGCTGCGACCAAGAACAAATGCCATTTCCAATATCATCACAATGCCTATTCCCATACCTAAAGGCAGGTGAGCGCGGAACCCGGAACGTACCTTCTCGGAGCGCATATCTAGCATCATGAGCACAAACAGGAACATGACCATTACCGCACCAACATATACGACTACTAACAGCAGCGCCAAAAACTCGGCTTCCTGCAGCATCCATATCATGGAGGCGGTAAAGAAAGTAAGAATAAGATGCAAGACTGCCGTTACCGGACTTTGTGCCGATATGACTCGAAATGCAGCCACCACCAGCACTAGCGCTAATAGGTAAAACAGAAACGTGGTAAAACTCATGTCAGGTTATTTCCGTAATTAACGATAAGGCGCGTCTGCAGCGCGGCGTTGGGCAATTTCTTCTTCGTAACGATCACCTACCGCCAGCAGCATGTCTTTGGTGAAATATAAGTCACCGCGTTTTTCACCGTGATACTCATGTATGTGAGTTTCTACAATAGAATCTACCGGACAGCTTTCTTCACAGAAACCACAGAAAATGCACTTAGTAAGGTCAATATCATAACGAGTTGTGCGGCGTGTGCCATCGGCACGCTCTGCCGACTCTATGGTTATAGCCAGTGCCGGACATACGGCCTCACAAAGCTTACATGCAATACAGCGCTCTTCACCGTTGGGGTAGCGACGCAATGCGTGCAAACCCCTGAACCGTGGTGAGGTAGGAGTTTTTTCCTCGGGATAACGTAGTGTTACCTTACGCTTGAAGAAGTATTTACCAGTAAGGCGCATACCTTTCAACATCTCGGACAGCATTAAACTGCCAAAAAAATCTTTAATCGCTTCCATAATAGCCCCCGACCCCTAATTCCAAATATTGAAGGGTGTTTGCATCCAGATTGCTACAACTACTAGCCATATACCAGTGAGCGGTATAAACACCTTCCATCCAAGGCGCATAATCTGGTCGTAGCGGTAACGCGGGAACGTGGCGCGGAACCATACAAACATAGAAATAACAACAAAGGTTTTAATGCCTAGCCAGAGCCAGCCAGGAATCATGTTAAGAGGCATGACATCAACTGGAGGCAGCCATCCACCAAGGAACATAATAGAGGCCAGAGCTGACAGCAGAATCATGTTTGCATATTCGGCAAGGAAGAATAGTGCAAAACCCATTCCTGAATACTCAACCATGTGCCCAGCAACCACCTCGGATTCACCTTCAACCACGTCAAATGGGTGACGGTTAGTTTCAGCCACCGACGAAATTACGTAAATTACAAACAGAGGTAGCAGAGGCAACCAGTTCCATGATAGGAAGTTAAGCCCCATGCTGGCGAATCGCCCTTGATCTTGAGCAAGAACGATACCACTCATATTAAGTGTTCCGGAAACCAGCAACACAGTGATAAGCACAAAACCAATAGCAAGTTCGTAAGACAACATTTGCGCTGCTGCACGTAATGCGCCTAGCAGTGCGTACTTAGAGTTGGTTGCCCAACCTGCAATTATTACGCCGTATACTTCCAGCGAAGTAATAGCAAGTAAAAACAATAAACCTGCATTTACATTGGCCAGAACCATTTCAGGACCAAATGGCATTACCGCCCATGCAGCTAGTGCCGGCATTAGCGTAACTATAGGAGCTAGTATATAAAGCACACGGTTTGCTGCACTTGGCACAATGACCTCTTTGGTCATTAGCTTGAACACGTCTGCAAATGGCTGCAGCAAACCACGTGGCCCAACCCTGGTAGGGCCAAGACGCACGTGCATAGCGCCTATCATTTTACGTTCCCAGTAAGTCATGTAGGCAACACATAAAATAATGGGAACAGCAATACAGACTATCTTAATAAGAGTCCATACCAGCAGCCACAAGTTTGGGCCAAGCAGGTTTAAGCCGAATTCATTAACAGTATTTAACCAGTCCATTTAGACGTGCTCCACCTTAACCTGTCCAAAGCTGCTACCTAAAGCTGCAGTTTGCTCAAAACCAGCAACAATACGTACGCAACCTTCGGCAACTGTATCATCGGGCTGAACGGGCAACTCTATAGCACCTTGGCTAGTGCTGACGATAACAGTATCACCTGCGCTAACGCCCATTTGATCTAGACTAGCCGCAGGCATGAAGGCCTGGGGCGCTGCTGACGCTGAAGTTTGCTGTAAA
>JAJYRX010000204.1 GCA_021793875.1 Pseudomonadota bacterium | reverse complement strand
GTAATGTCGATGGTTTAAGGGCAATATGTGACATAGAAAACTTAATAGATAAAGATAATCCGGAGTATGGTCATAGGGCAAACCAGCTTTTAGTGACAGATGCTGCTAATGAAGGTAGGACTGGGTTGCTTACCCGCTTCGCTCGTTTTAGCTTCGGTACTGTTAACCAAAGCAATCATGGGTCATACTGTGGTCAAACGTTCAGGGTAGGCGCTGGTGCAGCATTGGGGGATATAGCAAATATGCCTCACGGTAAGCCAGACTGGAATAATGCCCGTTTTGGACTTTTCCTTGGTACTGCTCCCGCTCAGTCTGGAAACCCGTTTCAGCGGCAGGGTCGTGAACTTGCAGAAGCACGCACTCGCATTGATAACGCTCTGCGTTATGTGGTTGTATCACCAATATTGCCAATGTCATCAAGTTTCGCAGCTGGTTCTGGCAATAAATGGGTTCCTGTGAAACCTGCCACAGACTTAGCTCTGGTGCTTGGAATAATTCAATGGATACTTGATAACGGGCGTTATAACAAAAAAGCTCTTGCTATTCCAGGTCCAGAAGCAATGGATGCTAATGGTGCAGCCTCATGGACTAACGCTACACATCTTGTTGTGGCTGATGAGAGTCACCCGCGTTACGGTACAGCATTGAAAGGTAGTGATTTTAATTGGGAAGAAAATAGCGATGCTAATGTAGTTATGCTTTCAGACGGGTCATTGGCTCCTAATACTGTTTTAGAGTATGCCAATGAGATGGTGGAAGAGCATATATCCGTGCCTGCATTCGGTGAGGACAAAGTTTTGGTGCGTACTTCTCTTGCCATGCTGCGAGCCTCGGTGAATGAAAAAACCTTACAGGAGTATTCGGATATATGTGAAGTTCCTGTGTCTGAAATAGAGAATATAGCTAACGAATTTACCAGCTATGGTAATCGTGCTGCAGCCGATGCCCATGGTGGTACCATGAGTGGCTCAGGTTTTTATACTGCTTACGCAATATCTATTCTCAATACTTTGGTTGGCAACCTTAATGTGCGTGGTGGGTTATTGCTAGACGCTGGACCTTTTGGTCCATTTGGTAAGGGCCCAAAATATAATATTGCCGATTTTGATGGCAAGGTTGACCCTAAAGGGGTTGCCTTATCGCGACATCGATTCCCATACGAAAAAACAAGTGAGTACAAGCGCAAGGTGGCTAATGGTGAAAACCCATATCCTGCAAAAGCACCTTGGTACCCTGCGCCTGGTGCTTTAAGCAGCGAGATGATTGCATCTGGTATGGCAGGTTATCCATATGGAATAAAGGCCTGGATTAACCATATAAGCAATCCTGTATATGCAATGGCTGGTTTCAAGAATATGGCTTTGGAAAAATTAAGAGATCCAAAAGTTATTCCATTGATAATCTCCATTAATCCGTTTATCAATGAAACTAGTGCAGAGTCTGACTATATAGTTCCCGATACGGTTAACTACGAAAGTTGGGGTATAGGAGCGCCATGGGCAGATGTGGTTGCCAAAAGCTCGACCGTACGTTGTCCGGCAGTAAGCCCACTGGTTGAAAAAACCAAAGATGGCCAACCAATAAACCTTGAGTCTTTCTTGATTGCATGCGCTATCAGGCTTGATCTTCCAGGTTTTGGTAAAGGTGTAATTAAGGGAACCGATGGGACGCAGCATGACTTGTTAACGGCTGAAGATTTTTATTTGCGCGGTGCTGCCAACATTGCTTTTGCAGGAAATAAGCCTGTAGAGCCAGCGTCTGACGATGATTTGAAGCTTACCGGAGTAAATAGGTATGTAGACAAGCTTACAAGCTGTCTGCAAGAAGATGAATGGCGTCAGGTGGCCATGGTTCTAAGCCGTGGAGGCCGTTTCGACAAAATTGACGATGCTTGGAATGGTGATCAACTTAAGATGCGTCATGAGCCAGCACTTCAGTTATGGAATGAGAGTCTTACGAAAATGAGGCACAGTATGACAGGTGAGCGTTACCATGGATGTCCTATCTGGTATCCGACCAGGCTGGCCGATGGTACTTCTATGCGGGAGCAGTTTGATGAGAGGCAATGGCCATTTTTGTTGACTTCATACAAATCTAATTTAATGAGCTCTATTTCAATAGCTGCTTCTCGCTTAAGGCAGGTGCATCCCCATAATCCAGTTTCAATAAACAGGCAAGATGCCGAGCGCTTTAATATAAAGAATGGTGATGAAATAACTATAACCACACCTGGTGGAACCGTTAGGTCAGTAGTGCTGGTGCGTGATGGGATAGCTCCAGGAACCATTGCCATAGAGCACGGTTATGGTCATACCGAGTTAGGTGCCAGAGAGCATGAGATTGATGGTAGGCGCATTGGTAGTGACAAGTCTTTGTCCGCGGGTATAAATTTGAATGACCTGGGTTTTGCGGATCCAACCAGGGCCGAAGTCAGTAACGTTTGGATAGACTGGGTTTCTGGAGGCATTGTGCGGCAGGGATTACCGGCAAGAATAGGTTAAAATGAATATGCTTTGAAAAACTCCTTAAAAATAGATCTCATCGACCAGTTATTACCGCAAACCCAATGTACTAAGTGTGGGTTTGATGGTTGTCGACCATACGCTGAAGCAATAGCTAATGGTACTGCCGATATAAATCGCTGCCCTCCTGGTGGCAGCGACGGAATTCGCAAGCTTGCTAACTTATTGCAGGTACCTGAGGTGCCTCTTGACGCCAGCCGTGGTAAAGAGGGGCCTCTTATGGTTGCATTTATACATGAAGAACACTGCATAGGGTGTACTTTATGCATACAGGCTTGTCCTGTGGATGCTATTGTTGGTGCCAACAAGCTAATGCATACTGTTTTACCCTATCAGTGCACTGGCTGTGACCTATGTGTAGATCCTTGTCCAGTAGATTGTATAGAAATGGTGCAGGCTAACCGTGAATGGACTGACAACGACGCCAGGCAAGCACGTCAGAACTATGAGCAACGCAATCAGCGTTTACAAGGAAGGCATAACGAGCCGTTGGGCTTAGCGGCGCGTAACTTAGCTAACAAGCAGGAGCTGTCAGATGCTGCTTACAGCGATGAGCAAACACGTAAGCAAACAGTATTAGAAGCACTTGCAAAAGCCAGGTCAAGAAGGTCAGGGAAATAAGTTAGAGCCAAGATTTATACTACCTGTACTATTTTAGATACTAGTTCTGCAGTGTTTTTAGCTTCTAGCTTTTTCATTAGTCTAGCTCTATGAACTTCAACGGTACGGTGT
>JAJYRX010000203.1 GCA_021793875.1 Pseudomonadota bacterium | reverse complement strand
GTATACTAATCATATTAAAAGTATTAGGTTCATAAGAGTCATATGACAGCTGAAATAGACTTGTTCATACAGTCGGCATGGCTAGAAGATGGGTTAGCCGAAAATACACTAGAAGCCTATAGACGCGATTTAAATGCCTTTCTAGACTGGCTGTGGAATTTAGATAAAAAAACCTTAATCAATGCTACAACTGATGATATTCAAGCATGGTTTGCACAAGAGTTCTCACAAACCAAACCAAGCACTGCCAATCGTCGTCTTGCATCTCTAAGAAGGTTTTACGGCTGGGCGCTACGCAACAAACTCATTGAGTCTGACCCTTGTCTCAATATAAAAGCAGCTAAACAATCACAGCGTTTTCCCGCAACTCTTTCTGAACAACAGGTTGAAAAGCTTCTACATGCCCCTGATACTCGTTATGCCCTTGGCATACGTGACAGGGCAATGCTAGAAACACTATATGCAACCGGACTAAGGGTGTCAGAACTAATAAGCATAGAAACACTTGAGCTAAGCATTACAGAGGGAGTTGTGCGTGTATCAGGTGGTAAAGGAGACAAAGATCGTCTAGTGCCACTAGGTGCAGAAGCACAACACTGGATAGAAAAGTACATGAAAGAATCACGCCCCGATCTATTAAAAGGAAAGCGTAGTAACACTTTATTTATTACCGGACGCGGCTCCGCCATGACTAGGCAGTCATTCTGGTTGATAGTAAAAAAGTATGCGCTCAAGGCAGGCATTACAACGCCACTTTCCCCTCATGTTTTAAGACATGCTTTTGCAACACATTTGCTGAATCACGGTGCAGATCTTAGAGTAGTTCAAATGCTACTAGGTCACTCTGATATATCCACAACACAGATATACACTCACGTGGCTCGCGAACGGCTTAAAAAACTACACTCGGAACACCACCCACGAGCCTAGATATGAATGTTTATGAAAAAGGAAAACAGTAAACAGCCTCAAACCTCTGCTACCATGTTTCTTAAAAAGCACAATATTGCTTTTGATATTTTTGAATATCAATACGACAGCGGTGGCGGTGCAATGCAAGCCAGTCGTGAGCTTGGAGTTAAACTTAACGACGTAGTAAAGACCCTAATATTAGAAGACGAACAAAAGAACCCTTTGATAATGCTTATGAATGGTGATGCTGAGGTCTCTTTAAAGAACCTTGCCCGACAAATAGGCGTCAAATCTATAAAACCATGCTCGCATAAAGATGCACAAAAAAACTCTGGCTATGTTGTAGGTGGGACCTCACCATTTGGAACACGAAAAAAAATGCCAATATATATAGAGCAAAACATTATGACCAAGAGCGTTATATATATTAATGGCGGACGCAGGGGATTAATCTTAAAAATAAACCCCAATATTCTCATAAGCCTTACTAAGGCTATAACGGTGCAGGCAATTCGCTAATAAATCGCGAACATAAGCTCCATACGGTATTACCCCTAGTGGAAAGTCACTAAATCAATAGCTATTATTTGAGTAAGGGTGGCGCCACAAGCGCAACCCAATCAGTTAACTTGCTTCTTATACACTGGAGACAACACCTATGAGCGCCATAGTATTGCTGGTACTGGGGCTTGGAACAATGGCATTAGGCTATTTTCTATACTCCCGGTTCATCGCAGAAAAAATATTTCAGTTAGATGAAAATTATGTAACCCCCGCGCACGCCATGGAAGACGGCATAGACTTTGTTCCTACCAACAAATACATATTATGGGGTCATCACTTCACATCAGTAGCAGGCGCGGCTCCTATAGTTGGCCCTGCCATAGCAGTTATTTGGGGGTGGGTACCAGCATTCTTATGGGTCACTTTTGGAACCGTATTTTTTGCGGGGATTCACGATTCAGGAGCTATTTGGGCTAGTGTACGTAACAAAGCCAAGTCAGTTGGTGCGCTTACCGGAGACGTAGTGGGCGCAAGGGCCAGGTCAATATTCATGATAGTTATATTTCTGGTTCTGCTAATGGTAAACGCGGTATTTGGCGTTGTTATTGCTAACCTTCTTATCAACAACCCTGGGTCTGTAGTGCCAGTATGGGGCGCTATTGTTGTTGCACTAATTATTGGACAAGCAATATACCGGTTTAAATGGAACCTGCCCTTAGTGTCACTTATAGGTGTAGCCGCCCTGTATTGGTTAATATACATGGGCCCAAAAGTTCCAATTTCAATGCCTGAAAATGTAATGGGCCTTAACCCTAACGCAACCTGGATAATTCTACTATTTGCTTATGCAGCAATAGCATCTCTTTTACCAGTATGGATGTTATTACAGCCTCGTGACTATATAAATGGGCTCCAACTATTTGTTGGTCTTATATTGCTATACGTAGCTGTATTCTTATCAAACCCCACCGTTGTTGCACCTGCATTCAACTCCGATGTCCCTGCAGGTACCCCTTCTCTAATACCACTATTGTTTGTAACCATTGCATGTGGAGCAATATCTGGCTTCCATGGTCTGGTTTCATCAGGGACAACATCTAAGCAACTTAATAAAGAAACTGATGCCCGTTACGTTGGTTATTTCGGTGCAATAGGTGAAGGCTCTTTAGCTTTAGCAGCAATAATAGCGGCATCAGCTGGTTTTGCCACATTAGCCGACTGGAAAGCGGTATATCACTCATTTGGTCAAGGCGGAGTAGCTGCTTTCGTAAATGGCGGGGCCACCATACTACATAACGGTACTGGAATTGACGCAGATGTATCAGCAACCATGCTTACCGTTATGGCGGCACTTTTTGCCGGTACAACTATGGATACCGGTTTGCGATTACAGCGATACATTTTCCAAGAATGGGGCGAAATATATAACATTAAATGGATGGGTAAAGCACTACCGGCCACCATATTGGCGGTCACAACCTGCCTTATACTAGCCTTTGGCGCTGGCGGTGCCAGTGGCTCTGGCGGTCTTATCATATGGCCCTTATTCGGAACCACAAACCAGCTTCTTGCAGGTCTCACATTGCTAGTAATTGCAGTAATGCTTGTGCGTCTTGGTAGGCCAACAGTTTACGTTACTGCGCCACTAACCTTCGTGCTTTTCATGACTGTACTGGCTCTGTTAATCCAGTTGGGTGACTTCTATAAAGCTGAAAACTGGTTCCTTCTGGTTCTAGATGTAATAGTATTAATTGCATCAATTCTGGTTACACTAGAATGCGTTTCAGCACTTAAGCGTGAAAAGGCTAAAGCTGCAGCTGCAAGCTAATGAAAAACACACTAAAC
>JAJYRX010000202.1 GCA_021793875.1 Pseudomonadota bacterium | reverse complement strand
ATACCCTGAGACTGCAGCGCTTTTTGCACTTCTTTGGCTGCCTGGGCGTCTATGGTAGGCAGGAAGTCGGGCATAGCTTCCAAAATGGTAACCTTGGAGCCGAGTCGGCTCCATACCGATGCCATTTCCAAACCAATTGCACCACCGCCAATTACGCCAAGCTTTTCAGGCACTTTTTTGAGATCTAAAGCGCCTTCGTTAGATAAAACCAGCTTTTCGTCGAAAGGCAGATCGGGCAATGCGCGTGGGGAAGAACCGGTTGCTACTATAACGTGCTTGGCAACCAGCTCTTCGGGCTTGTCGCCTTCTACTTTTAAAGACCAACCGCCGTCTACCTGGGCTACAAACGATGCCTTGCCATGAAAGAAAGACACTTTGTTTTTCTTGAACAGATACAGAATACCGTCGTTATTTTGCTGTACTACTGTATCTTTACGGCCAACTAGTTTTTTAAGGTCGAAAGAGACATCTTTAGCCTTAATACCGTGGTCTTTAAATTCATTTTCAAGCTGATAATAATATTCGGAAGACTGTAATAGAGCCTTGGAAGGAATACAGCCTACGTTTGTACATGTGCCCCCAGGAGCAGGTTTGCCCTTGCTGGTAGACCATGGGTCGATACAGGCAACAGACATGCCTAATTGTGCTGCACGTATAGCAGCAATATAGCCACCGGGACCCGCACCTATAACTACTACGTCAAATTGTTTTGCCATTGTTGGAAACCTCCGTTTAAACGTCTAAAAGTAAACGCTGAGGATCTTCCAGAGCGTCCTTCATGGCTACCAAAGCCAGAACGGCTTCACGACCGTCAATTATGCGGTGATCGTATGAAAGGGCAAGGTAGTTCATTGGGCGTATTACTATTTCACCATTTTCTACCACTGGACGTTCTTTGGTTGCATGAATACCCAGAATAGCTGACTGCGGCGGATTAATGATAGGAGTTGAGAGCATGGAACCAAATACACCACCATTAGATATGGAGAAAGTTCCACCACTTAACTCTTCAAGAGTAAGCTTGCCGTCTTGGGCACGCTGACCGAACTCGGCTATTTGCTTTTCAATGTCGGCTATAGACATTTGATCGACATTGCGTAGTATTGGCACAACCAAGCCACGTGGAGTACCTACTGCAATACCTATGTCAAAATAACCGTGGTAGACGATATCTTTTCCGTCTACAGAAGCGTTAATTATTGGGTACTTTTTGAGGGCTGCTACTGCCGCCTTCACAAAGAAAGACATAAACCCAAGCTTAACGCCGTGCTCTTTTTCGAAGCTATCACGATAGCGCTTGCGCAGATCGATAACGGCCTGCATATTTACTTCGTTAAAAGTAGTAAGTATGGCGTTTTCTGCTTGGGACTGAAGCAGACGCTCGGCGATACGAGCACGTAGACGGCTCATAGGCACACGCTGCTCGGGGCGACCGTCAAGAGACATAGCCTGCGGAGCCGCCGCAGCTGCAGGTGCAGAGCCTGCACTTAATGCATCGCCTTTGGTAATGCGTCCACCACGGCCGGTGCCTGAAACACTGGCAGGATTAACGCCTTTTTCAGAAAGAATTTTAGAGGCAGCTGGTGAAGCAACAACTGTAGTGCTTGCTGAAGAAGCTTCAGAGCTTTGCTGATTAGTTTCCTCTTTGGCTGGTTCTTCTTTAGCAGGCTCTTGTTTAGCTGGAGCTGCAGCTTTAGCCTCGGAATCGATACGAGCCAAAACCTCACCAGAGGTAACAGTGCTGCCGTCACCCTTAACAATTTCGCTTAAAACACCTGCGGAAGGAGCCGGTACTTCTAATACCACCTTGTCGGTTTCAACTTCTATGAGGATTTCGTCCTGCTCTACTGCTTCACCGGGCTGCTTTTTCCAGTTGAGCAAGGTGGCTTCCGAAACTGATTCGGATAATTGCGGTACAAGAACGTCGATAATAGCCATAGTAAAAATATTCCGTAATTTAAGGTGTTGTTATTTAGACAGCGTAAAGCCTTTGAACTTTTGCGCAAAAGCTGCATCGAGCAAGGCACGTTGCTGTTCGTTGTGTTTGGCAAGGTAACCAACCGCAGGTGAGGCGGAAGCCGCACGACCTGCGTAGCCAAGACGCTGACCTGTGGTCATGTGTTCAAACAGATGATGCTGTATGTAGAACCATGGACCCTGGTTTTGTGGCTCGTCTTGTACCCATACAACCTCGGTAGCCTTGGTGTACTTGCTGAATTCAGCCTCGAAAGCTTTATGTGCGAATGGATACAGCTGCTCTATACGCAGTATAGCGATGTCTTTTCTTTCAAGTTCGTCACGGGTGCTGATTAAATCGTAGTAAACCCTACCAGAGCAAACCATTACGCGCTTAACTTTTTCGGGCTTAATGGATTCGTTGGTTTCACCAATTACTGGCAAGAACTGACCTTTAGCGAGATCTTCTAGAGGTGAGGTTGCACCTTTGTGCCTTAATAGAGACTTAGGCGTAAACAGTATTAGTGGCTTACGAAACGGCCTAATCATTTGACGGCGCAGCACATGGAAAATTTGTGCTCCGTTGGTAGGCTGAACAACCTGCATGTTGTTATCGGCACATAGCTGCAAGAATCGCTCTATACGTGCAGAAGAGTGTTCGGGCCCCTGCCCTTCGTAACCATGTGGCAGCATAAGGGTAAGACCACAATGCCTGCCCCACTTTGCTTCACCCGACGATATAAACTGGTCGATAAGAACTTGTGCACCATTAGCAAAGTCACCAAACTGAGCCTCCCAAATAGTGAGCGTATTTGGCTCAGCAGTAGCATAACCGTATTCGAAGCCCATAACAGCTTCTTCAGACAATACTGAATCGATAACGGTAAACTGTGCCTGACCTTCGGCTACATTTTGAAGTGGAATGTAGGTTCCGTCGTCCCAGCGTTCGCGATTTTGATCGTGCAGTACAGCGTGCCTATGTGTAAACGTACCGCGGCCGGAATCTTGACCAGTTATGCGCACTGCATAGCCGTTAGCAACTAATGTAGCAAATGCAAGGTGTTCACCCATTCCCCAGTCGACTGGAACCTCGCCACGGGCCATTTTACGGCGTTCGTCAAGAAGACGCTTCACCAGTGAATGAGGTGTAAAGTTTTCGGGTACAGTGGTAATTTTTTCACCTATACGGGTAAGCTCGGCAAGAGCTATACCGGTGTCGGCGTGATCGGTCCACTTGGCAGACAGGAATGGAGTCCAATCGGTAGCATACTTGTTTTTGTAGTCGGTAAGTATGGGTTCTATAGTAGA
>JAJYRX010000201.1 GCA_021793875.1 Pseudomonadota bacterium | reverse complement strand
AGGACTGCTGCATACCTTGTATACAGCTAGTGGCGTTAGCAGTCCGGATGACTTTCTGTTTATGGTTGGTGTGGGTGTACTGGTCATGCTGGGCTTGGGGTCGGTCATCTCCATTATCACCACCTGGCGGCTGTCTACCTTTGCGTATGTGGTGGGTACAGAAATTGCCGACCGCCTGTATGCACACTACCTAAATCAGGATTGGCTGTTCCATGCGTCAGGCAGTAGCGCGCAGTTAACCAAACAAGTGGCGACCGAAGCGTTGCGAGTAACTGTGGCAGTTATTAGGCCTTTGATGGAGATGAATGCCCGCTTTGTGTTGTCCATTTTTATATCAGTGGCCGTGTTCGTTTACGACCCCACCGTGGCGGTGGCTGGTCTGCTGCTGTTTTTCTCAGGCTACTTGCTAATTTATAAGGTGGTCCGGAGCCGGCTGACGCGTAATGGACGGCGCATATCAGTCATGTCTACGGAGCGCTTTAGGTTAATGAACGAGGGCTTTGGCGGGATTAAAGACCTACTGCTGCTTAACCGTAATCAGCATTTTATTGATAAGTTTCACGCTACGGGTAAAAAGTTTGCCAGGGCCCAAGGCATTAACCTAGCGCTGCAGCAGTCGCCCCGATACTTTATGGAGCTGCTAGCTTTTGGGGCCATGGTTAGCCTAGTGCTGGTACTGCTTAAGCTGCACAAGGGGGCGTTGGACCAGGTGGTGCCCGTATTGGCCATGTACGCCTTGGCTGGGTTTAAGCTGTTGCCAGCCTTGCAGCAAACTTATGCCAGCCTTACGCAGATTAAAGGGAATATTGCCTCGTTCGAGGCCATCAAGCCCGATCTGTTGGCATCAGAGAAGCGCCTCAAAGAAGTTAAGCCCGATCAGGCAGACATGCCTGCTATGGATTTAAGCCAAGTTGACAGCATCCGCCTGCAAGACGTTAGCTTTACCTACCCTAATAAACAACAGGCAGCGGTACAGGATTTAAGCTTAACGGTGCCTATCAATAACGTGGTGGGGCTGGTTGGGGAATCGGGATCAGGCAAATCCACGGCTGTAGACCTGCTGCTGGCCCTGATTGAACCTAGCCAAGGCCAGCTACTAGTGGGTAACACTGTAATTACCCATGACAACAAAGCAGGTTGGCAGCGCAACATCGGCTTTGTGGCACAAAGCATTTTTCTAAGTGAAGGCAACATTGCTGAAAACGTGGCATTTGGCTTGGCTCCGGAGGAGATTGACTACGAGCAGGTCAAAGACGCTATCCGTTTGGCCCGCCTGGAAGAAATGGTAGACAGCTTGCCCGAAGGCTTAAACACCAAAGTAGGGGAGCGCGGTGTGCAACTATCCGGCGGCCAACGTCAGCGTATTGGTATAGCGAGAGCGCTGTACCATCAAGCCCAGGTACTGGTGTTTGATGAAGCCACTAGTGCGTTGGACGGTATCACCGAAAAATTCATCATGGATGCCATCCATGACTTAGGCGGCCAAAAAACCATCATCCTGATTGCCCACCGGCTTAAGACGGTTCAAAAGTGCAACGTTATTTATCTTCTGGAAGATGGCAAGGTAGTGGACAAGGGTAACTATGACGAGTTGGTGGCCAAGAATCCACGATTTAAGGAAATGGCGAAGTATGCTTGATAGTCAGCTATTCATAAGTAAATAGACTAATCTTGTAATGTTCTTTGTGATTCAGAAGCACAGTCAACCTGAAAATTAATAGACTGAGAGCAGGATCCTATATTAGTTATCCTAGATCAAGTTTTTCATAAACACGATAATGTTTATTCATAGTGATCCTGGAGAGCAGTTAAATTATGTATACAGTATAAGTGTAGAGATAAGAATTCTGTCAAAATGTTCTAGATTTGTTGAAGTTGTTTTTGGGTATAACTGAGTAATTTCTTGACTATGAATCTGCGTAGATCAATCACCAAACTAATTCCAGCTCCAGAGAGGCGCTATATAAAAAGTCGTCTGTCTTGGCTTATGAAGGGAAAGACTGGTAAAAGATTGCAAGCCTCACTGGCCAGAATCGAAACTTCAGGTCCAATAGATTTCAGTAAAATTAGAGCGATAATACATTTAGGTGACGGTAGTAGAGGTGCGCACCATATTTATCAGCAATGGCGTGATGTCTTTATTAGTGCGCAAGTTCCCTTTGTATGTGTAATTAGAAAAACTCATATTTTTGATATATGTCGTGCACAGTATCCCAAGGATTTTTTTATTCAAGCTTCTAATGCTGTTGCTATTAATACAGTGGTTTCTATGCTGCCTGATCTAAAGGTAGTTTTTTATACTGGAAATACTGGTAACAATGTACATTTCCTTGCTTTCGAAAATATAAAGCAGATATTTATTGGTCATGGAGATAGTGATAAGGGCACAAGCTCCCTGCGCATGTTTAGGGTTTATGACGAAGTATGGGTTGCTGGACAAGCTCACATTGATCGTATATCAGTAAATTCCCCAAATGTTTCTACCCGAGTTGTCGGGCGACCGCAAGTCAAGAGGTTGATAGATCAGACACAGGATAGTGCTTTTATAAAAAATGATGTTTGCAAGGTTGTTTACTTGCCTACTTGGGAGGGGGCGACGGAATATTTCAACTATTCATCTCTAGATCTAGCTTACGAATTAGTGAAAAGCGTACAAGATATAGGCTTTCAGCTCCACGTAAAGCTTCATCCCTCGACAGGTAACAGGTTAGGCATATCTTCCAAGATAAAAGAAAAACTGGAGTCGTTGTGCTTGTCAGGCAGCAGCTTATATGAGAGTGATAAAAATGTGGTTGATTTAATGGTGGATGCGGATATCTGTATAACTGATACGTCAAGTATTGTGTCTGATTGGTTAACTACTAAAAAACCAATATTTATATATTATCCAAAAGATATACATATTAAAGTGGGGGCTCAATATGAGGATTTTGCTTATATATTTAGTACGGCGAATGAATTTAATGAGCTACTCAAGAAAGTAATTGTTGAGGGTAACGATCATAAAAAGCAAGCTAGAGAGGCTATATCTGAGTACCTGGTTTCTTCAAAAGCTACCAGAAATGAGCTTTTTACTTTAGCCCTTCATGATGTTGTTAGCGACGTGGATAATTAGCTTATCTAGCAACATCGTAGGCTTTCAATACTTCTTTGGTCGGTCCGTCCATGTGCACTTGGCCCCGATGAATCCATAGTACGCGGTCACAAGTCTTTTTTATTGCGCCCATAGAATGGCTAACAAGAAACACTGTGCCTGCCGCCTCTCTGATTTCTTGGATGCGTTG
>JAJYRX010000005.1 GCA_021793875.1 Pseudomonadota bacterium | reverse complement strand
TGCCACAGCAATTGGAGTTCTCATAGGTATTAACCCATGGCTCGCATTGGCAACAGTAGCAACATGGCTAATTATTGTATATACAACTAGATATTCTTCTCTTGCCGCTATAGTGGCTGCAATATTTGCACCCTTATATTATTTGTTAGGAAGTAATGTAGCGTGGCCCTCCAACAGTTCATTCACTATGGCCATATTCATAATAAGTTCTATTTTACTGTTTAAACACAGCAGTAATATAAGCAGACTACTTAACGGCACTGAGCCAAGAGTAGGAAGCAAGTTAGCAAATCAGAAGGTTAATATAAAGAAATAAGAGCTAATGCACTAAATAGTCGCATTATTAAAGGTACAAATATCTGTTAAATTCCATCGAGGCTTTATAGAAAAGCTGTCGGACAGATCAGCCCAGTTAATCAGATTTTTATTTATCCTTTGAACTGCAGCAAAAGCAATCATAGCGCCATTATCAGTGCAAAACTCTAATGGAGGAAAGTAGACTTCACCATTTATGAGTTTAACTTGCTCTTTTATGTTTTTACGCAAATAGCTATTAGCTCCAACACCACCAGCCACTACTAACGTTTTCATACCTGTCTGCCGCATAGCTTTGATGCTTTTTGCGATTAGTATATCTCCTATAGCCTGTTCAGTTGCTGCGGCCAGGTCTGCTTTTCGTTGCTCTATATTGCCTGAGTTTAATGTCTCATCTGCCATTTTTTTATTTATTGTTAGAACGGCTGTTTTCAAGCCACTAAAGCTGAAGTCCAAGTCTTTACTATGCAACATGGGCCTTGGAAGGTTTATACCCCTAGAGTTACCCTTTTGGGCTAATCGTGATAAAGCAGGTCCGCCTGGATAGCCTAAACCCAAGAGCATAGCTGTTTTGTCAAACGCCTCACCAGCAGCATCATCCAGGGTCTCTCCTAAGATTTTATAATTACCTACATCATTGACCTGCATTAACTGTGTATGCCCTCCTGAAACTAGAAGAGCTACAAATGGAAATTCAGGTGCCGGGCTATCCATAAGTGGAGACAACAAATGCCCCTCCAGATGGTGTACTGGGATTGCAGGTACTTGCAATGACCATGCAATAGATTTAGCAACGCTAGACCCTGCTAATAGCGCGCCTGCCAAACCTGGGCCAGCAGTATATGCTATAGCACCAATATCCTCTTTTTGAAGACCAGACTCAATTAGCACTTGCTCTGTTAGCGGTAATATTCGTCTTATATGGTCACGAGACGCTAGTTCTGGAACCACACCGCCATATTCCTTATGCATGGATATTTGGCTATGTAAAGCATGCGCTATAAGTCCATTGCTTGTGCTAGCTATAGCAACCCCAGTTTCATCACATGAACTTTCTATTCCCAACACTATCATATTCACATCTTTTTATTAAACAGATTAAAATCGTATGTTTCAGTATCAAATGTACCGCATTTGATAATCAATTATTGCTGCTACAAAGGCCACACATAAATGCTAGACCACTTATTTAGGCTTGCCGAACATCAGACAACCGTACGAACCGAATTGCTGGCAGGGTTCACCACCTTTCTTACCATGTCGTATATCATTTTTGTAAATCCAGATATATTATCTTCTACTGGAATGGACAAGAATGCTGTATTCGTAGCCACTTGCCTAGCAGCTGCCTTAGGTAGTCTGGTTATGGCCGTTGTTGCAAACTGGCCTATAGGAATGGCACCTGGCATGGGCTTAAACGCGTTTTTTGCCTTCACGGTAGTAGGAGCATTGGGTTACACCTGGCAACAGGCATTAGGTGCTGTTTTTATATCGGGTGTAATTTTTATGCTGTTAACCATTAGTGGTATACGAAGTTGGTTAATACGCGGTATACCAAGATCATTGCAATCAGCTATAGCTGCTGGTATAGGCCTTTTTCTTGCAATAATAGCTCTTGGATCATCTGGTATTGTAGTATCAAACCCTGTTACTAAAGTAGCTTTAGGCGATCTTACCTCAGCGCCGGTCCTGTTCACTATACTAGGTTTTTTTATAATTGCCGCATTAGATGCATTAAAAGTAAGAGGTGCAATACTAATTGGCATAATTACTGTCACAGTTCTATCTATGCTAACCGGGCACAACACATTCCAGGGTATTGTGTCGGCACCTCCAAGCATGATTAGTACATTTATGCAGCTAGACATAATTGGGGCAATAAACACTGGTATTGTGCATGTAATACTAGTTTTAGTGCTGGTAGAGGTATTTGATGCAACTGGAACATTAATTGGGATTGCTCGCAGAGCAGGTCTTGTGGAAGAAAACAAACCTAATCGTCTCGGGCGTGCTCTTTTTGCCGATAGCTCAGCAATTTTGGCAGGTTCAGTGCTTGGAACTAGCAGCACCACAGCATATGTTGAAAGCGCTTCTGGTGTGCAGGCTGGCGGGCGCACGGGCCTAACCGCCATAACCGTTGCAGCACTATTTCTGCTGGCGTTGTTTTTCTCACCCCTGGCTAGCTCAGTTCCACCATATGCCACCGCACCTGCACTGTTATATGTAGCTGGACTTATGACACGCGAGTTAAGGGAAGTTGACTGGGGTGAGGTTACTGAAGCTACACCAGCATCTCTAACAGCAATAATAATGCCATTCACCTACTCTATAGCAAATGGTTTGGCATTTGGATTTATAAGCTATGTTGTTCTTAAGGTTTTAACTAGAAAGTTTAAAGACATACACCCAGCTACGGTTATAGTTGCAATTCTGTTCGTAATAAAATATGCTGCCTTCCCTGACTAAATTTTATTGGCAGGCGAGTACCGATTAGTTACAAAAGCTTTATCAAAGCAACATGGATAATGCCAAAAACAAATACACTAAATACATGCATTGTTGAATGGGTATCCTAAAAGGATACCAATAACCGAGGAATATATGAGCACAATCGAGCTGAACAAAGAGTCTTTTCAGTCTGCAATTAAAAGTGATAAGCCGCTAATAGTTGACTTTTGGGCACCATGGTGTGGCCCATGCATAAACTTTGCACCAGTTTTTGAGGAAGTTGCCAGCAAACATGAAGACGTGGTTTTCGCAAAAATTAATACCGAAGAAAACCCAGAACTAGCGAATGGTATGGGGATTAGATCTATACCTACGCTAATGGTATTTCGTGAGCAAGTGCTACTATTTTCTCAGGCTGGCGCCTTGACCCCAAGCCAATTAGAAGAGTTGGTAGAACAGGTAAAAGTGGTAGATATGGAGCAAATTCATGCTGACATAGCAGAACAGGAAAAAAGAAATCAGGATGTTGATTTTTAAACGGCTGGCTCGTTATTAATTACGCCCTGACCTCTAGTTATATTAGTAAATGCATTAATATAGTCTTCCAGATTAGCTTCAGGGACAGCCAATTCCCAGATAACCCCATCTGCATTGAACTGCTCTGCATTAATTGATATATCATATTCATCCATACGTGCCTGAATAATTGATATATATGAGAATGGGCAATGGCAACTAATGGTTACCATGGGTACCAGTTTACGTTTATCAGCAACTCTCAAGCACTGAGCCGCGGCTCCACCATATGCGCGCACTAACCCCCCAGTTCCCAGCTTAATGCCACCAAACCATCTAATAACTAATACAACAGCATAATCTATTTGCTGACCATGTATTGCTTGTAGTATGGGGCGTCCAGCTGTACCTCCTGGCTCACCGTCATCATTAAATCTATATTCGTCACCAATACTATACGCCCAGCAGTTATGAGTAGCTTCGGCAACGCTATACTTCTCTATAAACTTCAATGCTGCTTCGGTAGTGTCAACAGGACCAGCGTACACAACAAATCGGCTACGTTTAATTTCCTCTTCCCAATTAGATATTCTAGTTAGTTTGTAAAGCATTAATTAATTTAATGTTCACTTAATAGCAAATATGCCATATCATTTTCCGTCGCTAAGCCAACCCTTTTTCCTATTGGTAGCGTAGCTTTTACTGGGGTGTGACCATACGGGAGACCAGTAATTATAGGCACTTTAATTTTAGTTCTAAGCCACTCAATAACGCTATTAAAATTGAAACCATTATCATGTTCTGCCAATTTATAGCTAGTGAACTGACCAAAAACAATAGCCTTCTGCTTCTCTAATATGCCAGAATGCATCAATTGGATAAGCATTCTTTCTATCTTATACGGATGCTCAGCAACATCTTCAAGAAATAGTATTCCTTTATCTATTAATGGCATGTACTCTGTGCCCATTAATGACATTAACATAGCTAAGTTGCCACCCCATAGTATGCCTCTGGTATCAACCTCGTCGCTATTATGGCAATGAAAACTAAGTACCTGAAGTTGGTGATGCATAACTTCATAGAACATTTCGGATGTTAGTTCATTGATGTCGTCGCAACCAAAGTCAAAAGCGGCTGCTGGGCCGGCATAACTGACTGATCCTGTTTTTGCTAATAATGCTAAATTAAAAGCGGTAAAATCGCTATGACCAACAAAAACCTTACCGCTATCGGCTACTTTGGTCCAAGGTATATCGCTTAATATTCTGCTTATACCGTAGCCGCCTCTGCTGGCCATTACTATGGGCAAAGGCTGCACTAATGATCTAGTTATGGCATTAATCCTTTCCTGATCGGTGCCGGCAAACCTCTGATATACATTGAGGGCGTCTGGGTCTATATTGGTTTCAAAGCCTATTTGCCTCAAATGGGTACATGCATTATCAAGCTGCCCTTTACTAACACACCCAGACGGTGAGATAAGGTATATACCCATTATCTATAATAAACCCATTTGCAGTCTTGCCGATTCAGAGATCATTTCGCGACTCCATGGAGGATCCCACACCAAATTTACGTTTACCGCTTTAACACCAGGTATTGTCGCTAGCTTAGAGCGGGCTTCTTCAGCAATAAACTCACCCATACCGCAACCTGGAGCTGTCAGAGTCATATCCATCTCAATCGAGAATTCCTCAGGTGCAATCTCTGTTACTTCACATTTGTATACTAGCCCTAGGTTAACAATATCTACAGGTATTTCTGGGTCATAGCAGGTTGCCAAACGCTCCCATGATTCGTCTGTAACATACTGTTTTGTAATGGGTCCGTCTGGCCTTTGCACCTCTATAACTTCGGGTTCAAATCCTAAGGCATCTGCATCAGCACCTTCTATACGATACATATTTCCTTCAACAATTACCGTATAACTTCCTCCCAATTGTTGAGTTATCGTAGCTATACACCCCTCTTCAATTGTTACAGGTGCCCCATATGGAACGCTTACCGCATCAACGTCACGGTTCACTACTACGTCTTGACGTCCGTATACCATTCCTAACCTCTGTTACTCTGTTTTAGCAATTTCATTAACACCTTCAAGAGCGTTATGCAATGTGTGCCAGGCTAGGCTTGCACATTTAACTCTTGCAGGGAATTCTCTAACACCGGATAAAACCTCAAGTTTTCCGAAGTCTACATTTTCTGGATGAGACTCTGTAAGCATCTGATGTATTCCCTTATACAGGGTTTCAAACTCAGAAATGCTTTTCCCTTTTATAGCCTCTGTCATAAGTGAAGCAGAAGCGGTGGAAATTGCACACCCTTGCCCAACAAAAGTTACATCAACAACTGTATCACCATCAATTTTAGCAAATACTGTCAGTTGATCACCGCACAAGGGGTTGTGTCCTGCTGCCGACCGATTAGAGTCGGGTAGCGAGCGAAAATTACGAGGGTTACGGTTGTGGTCAAATATTACCTCTTGGTATAGCTCGCGCAGACCATTATCGATTTCCATTATTTACTTCCTGTAACTCCGAAAAGATCTTGAGCCTTACGCAATGAATTAACCAATGCAATTACATCGTCTTGCGTATTATAAAGTGCTAGTGACGCCCGTGCTGTACCTGGTATGCCAAACCTGGTCATAAGCGGCATAGCACAATGATGTCCAGCTCTTATAGCTACGCCATCAGTATCTAATATAGTGCCTAGATCGTGTGGGTGTATACCATCCATTACAAATGAAATAATGCCGGCTCTAGGAGCAGCTTCTGCAATTATTTTTAATCCGGGTATAGATAGAAGCTCATTATTAGCATATGTAAGAAGCTCTTCTTCATAAGCCTGTATAACATCGAGCCCAATAGTATTTACGTAATTAATAGCAGCTTTAAGACCAGTTACTCCTGCTATGTTTGGTGTACCGGCTTCAAACCTTTGCGGAACAGGCGCATAGGTACTTTCTTCAAAGCTAACCGTGTGTATCATGTCACCACCACCTAGCCACGGTGGCATAGAGTCTAGGATGTTATGTTTACCATACAGCACCCCTACACCTGTAGGGCCGTAAAGTTTATGACCAGAAAACACGTAAAAGTCACAATCTAGATGTTGCACATCGACATTCATGTGTGCAACCGCTTGTGCACCGTCTATAAGCACTGTTGCTCCAACAGCTCGAGCCATGGGTATCATCTTTTCTATAGGATTTACTGTTCCTATAGCATTAGAAACATGTACCATAGCAACTATTGCTGTACGATCAGACAAGAGCTTTTTATACTCATCAAGGTCAAGCTGACCATCGTCAGTAACCGGCACTACTTTAATCAATGCACCTGTCTTTTTAGCAATAAGCTGCCACGGAACAATATTAGAGTGATGCTCCATACCGGTTAGCAGTATCTCATCACCTTTTTTAAGGTTGTTTAGACCCCAACTATAGGCTACTAGATTTATTGATTGTGTTGTTCCGCTTGTGAAAACTATTTCATCCGAACTCTTAGCATTGATAAATTTTTGAACGCAATCCCTGGACGCATCATATAAATCGGTAGCGTATTGTGAAAGCCAATGGACACCACGATGTATATTGGCATTATGTTCAGAGTAGTATGCGTTTTGGTTTTCAATGACACATAATGGCTTTTGCGTGGTAGCACCATTATCAAGATATACCAAGCGCCTACCGCGCACCTTTTGCTTTAATATAGGAAAGTCAGAATGCCAGTTTGGCGTGACAAATTTATTACCTACCATTTGTGCACTGGGTGCATTCATTAAATATCCCCTAAACTTATACTACCGGGCAAACTGCTTTGTATTAGCGCAGACACTTGCTCCCGCACTGATGGTGCTGTTATACGATTTACAACCTCTGCCGCAAAAGCATAAATTAACAGGTTACGAGCAAATGACTCGTCAAGCCCACGACAGCGCAAATAAAACAACGAATTCTCATCTAGCTGACCCACAGTGGCTCCGTGTGCACATTTAACATCGTCAGCATAAATCTCAAGCTCTGGCTTAGAATCTGCACGAGCCATTTTTGACAAAAGCAAACTGTCGGAGCTTTGAAGCGAATCAGTGCCAGCTGCACCATGGCCTACCCTAACACGGCCGCAGAAAACCCCACGGCCAAAATCCGATAGTACGCCTCTGTAATGCTCACGACTAATTCCATGCGGCTGCTTATGATCAATGTGTGTCGTATGATCTATGTGACGCCTTCCATCTACCAAATACAATCCGTTTAGCAGAGTCTCACAATGAGTTCCATTAAAACTGGTGGTTATATCGTTGCGAGCTAGCTTCGAACCAAAGGCCATAGAATGTGAGTTGAATACAGACTTACCCTCTTGGTGGGCATCTGTATAAGCTATATGAAACGCACTTTTACTTTCAGTTTGAAGTTTAAGGTGAGTGATATTTGAGCCTTCGGATAACCTTAAGTGTGTAACAGCGTTTGTTAAACTGGTAGATGAATCGCTTGGATCAAGAGAAACATAGTGCTCAGTAACACAAGCTAATGCACCCTTGTCAGCTATGATATAAGATCTTGGGAATGCATAACGACCATTGCCACTTGATATAAAAATCAGGTTAACAGGCAGCTCTATGGATTCACCACGCCCTATTTTAATAAATGCGCCATCGACGGTTAATGCCATGTTTAACGCTGCCGGTGAGCTTTTTTGATCAGACTCAGACAAAATAGCCTGTATATCGTCTGCGTAATCAGACAAAGCCTGTGAAACCGGCTTCAAAACGCTTCCACTTGGCAATTTATCAATGTATGAATGTTTGTCAGAGTAAACACCATCAACAAACACCATCCAATGAGAAGGCTCGTTAGTTTTTATCGTATTTATAACCGAGTTTATTTTTTCATCATTTATATTATCGTCAGGTCGTGCGAACGTTTCCTTATCTAGAGCTACTAAAGAGGTGTGGCGCCAGCCCTCCATACGATTGTTGGGCCATCCATTCTCTGCAAACAGATCCATGGCTCTTTGACGTATAGCTTCTAGCCATGGTGCCTTGGCACATAGCTGATTCTTTTGATCACTATATTCCTTAACCCATGCATCCATACTGCTCATGCCTGCGCTCCAGATTGTGGTTGCTGCGCGCTGTCCAATTCTTTAACCCATCCGTAGCCGCGCTCTTCAAGCTCTAGCGCCAATTCACGTCCGCCAGACTTAACAATTCTTCCGTTAGATAGAACATGCACAAAATCTGGGACTATGTAATCAAGTAGACGCTGATAATGAGTTATGACTATCATGGCCTTATCAGGAGATCTTAATCTGTTTACGCCATCAGCCACAACGCGCAATGCATCGATATCTAGTCCAGAGTCTGTCTCATCTAAGACGGCTAAATCAGGTTGTAAAAGGCTCATCTGTAACACTTCATTGCGCTTTTTCTCACCACCTGAAAAACCCTCGTTAACAGATCTGTAGAGAAACTCTTCCCGCATGCCTACATTTTTCATCTCGGCCTTTACAAGCTTAAGGAAGTCCATAGCGTCAAGCTCTGACTCGCCCCGCTCGCGTCTTATGGCATTCACAGATGCACGCATAAAGTATGCATTTGAGACCCCTGGTATTTCTAAAGGGTATTGAAACGCTAAAAACAAACCATCACGGGCGCGCTGCTCTATACTCATATCGAGTAAGTCCATATTTTTATAGGTAACGCTCCCGCTAGTTATCTCATAACTTTCCCGACCAGCAAGCACTTGAGCTAAAGTGCTTTTTCCTGATCCGTTTGGACCCATTATCGCGTGCACTTCGCCGGCGTTAACCGATAAATTTAGGCCATTTAAAATATTTTTTCCCTCTACTGAGGCATGTAAATTGCTTATTTCTAACATTGATTATTCCTGCTTAACCCACACTACCTTCAAGGCTCACACCTAGTAAGGCCTGAACTTCAACCGCAAATTCCATTGGCAACTCTTGGAACACTTCCTTGCAATAACCGTTAACTATCATAGATATTGCGTCTTCGGCCGATAAGCCACGCTGCATTGCATAAAACAATTGATCTTCACCTATCCTTGACGCCGTTGCCTCATGTTCAACTTGAGCTGTAGGATTTTGAACCTCGATTACGGGAAATGCATGCGCAGCACATTTGTCACCGATAAGTAGTGAGTCGCATTGGGTAAAATTACGCGCATTTTCTGCTTTGGGTGTTACACGAACCAAACCTCGATATGCGTTACTACCCCTACCAGCCGAGATACCTTTTGAAATAATGGTGCTTGTAGTGTTTTTACCCATATGAACCATTTTGGTGCCGGTATCGGCCTGCTGCTTGTGATTACTTAATGCCACAGAGTAGAACTCACCAATAGAGTCATCACCTCTTAAAATTACACTTGGATACTTCCAGGTTATAGAAGAACCTGTTTCAACTTGAGTCCAGGATATTTTTGAGCGATCTCCCCTACACTCACCACGCTTAGTCACAAAGTTATAAATACCACCAATTCCGTCTTTATCACCTGGATACCAGTTCTGTACGGTTGAGTATTTAATATTTGCATCATCAAGAGCAATGAGTTCCACAACTGCAGCATGCAGCTGATTTTCATCACGCATTGGAGCAGTACAGCCCTCAAGATAACTTACTGATGCACCTTCTTCTGCAATGATAAGGGTACGCTCAAACTGTCCGGTATCACGCGCATTTATTCTGAAATATGTTGACAATTCCATAGGACACTTAACGCCCTTTGGAATGAAAACAAAGGAACCATCTGAAAAAACTGCTGAGTTCAGAGCAACGTAAAAATTATCGCTTGGAGGTACTACCGTGCCTAGATACTTCTTAACCAAGTCTGGGTATTCTCGTACAGCTTCAGAAAAAGAACAGAAAATAACACCTACATCCTCTAATTGCTTTCTGAAAGTTGTTGCTACTGAGACTGAATCAAAAACTGCATCAACAGCAACTCCTGCCAAACGCTCCCATTCATGAAGAGGAACACCAAGCTTCTCGTAAGTTTTAAGGAGTTCTGGATCGACCTCATCTAAACTTTTAGGACCGTCGGCCTTGCTTTTAGGGGCTGAGTAATAACGGATATCTTGGAAATCTATAGGAGGAAATTCGACGTGAGCCCAATGCGGATGTTCCATTTTCATCCACTCTCTATAGGCATTCAGACGCCACTCGAGAAGCCATTCAGGCTCCTTCTTAATTGAAGAGATGGATCGTATAGTATCCTCATTGAGGCCTTTTGGTATTGTCACTGATTCAATTTCAGTTTCAAAACCTGCCGTGTACTCTCGATCAAGAAATGTATCTATAGCATCGTCAGGATGAGGTCTTGACTGGTTGATCTGATCGGTTACGCTATTCATTAAAGTAACTCCACACTAGGCGTAGTAGATATTTTTCGATTGGATGTGTTATTGCTTGTTGATGGATGGTATACCAATGGTTCGCCAGATACTGGTGCAACCATGTCCGCAATAGTGACTTCCTCTAAAGTTTTACGTACTATGGCGTTTATACGCTCCCAATTGGTGCGTATATGACAGTCTGCTTCTACACTGCAAGACCCAGGATTAGCTGTACATTCTGTAAGGCCAAAGGGTTGATCATCTAATGCATCTATAACCTGTGCTACATTAATATCTTCAGGCTTATACGCTAAGCTATAACCACCCTTAGCACCTCTTGTACTGCCAAGAAGGCCGTGCTGGGTTAGCATTTTTAAAATTTTACTTACAGTTGCAGGACCTAACCCCAATGCAGACGCAAGGCTAGACGCACTATGCAGCTTCTCTGGTTCGGCTGCCATGTGCGTTAAAACTAGCGTACCGTAATCCATCAGTTTGCTAATGCGCAGCATTCGTTAGTATCTCCGCTATATAAGTCCATATGCATATAGTACTGTTTTGGTACTATATATGTCAATTTACTTTGTTGTACTTTAGCTAGAGTTTTCGTATTGCTGCATGGCCCACATTTCGGCATAGAGCTGATTGCTATTTATTAACTCCAAGTGTGTGCCCTGCTCTACTATTCGACCCTTATCCATAACAAGGATAATATCGGCATCTACTATAGTAGATAAACGATGCGCAATTATAAGCGTACTTCTGGACTCTGCAATCACTGAAAGCTCTTCCTGTATTGCACGCTCTGTATTGGTATCTAATGCGCTAGTTGCCTCATCTAGAATAAGAATTGGTGGGTTTTTTAATAATGTTCTTGCAATTGCTACCCGCTGCTTCTCACCGCCTGAGAGTTTAAGCCCCCTCTCGCCTACTTCCGTTTCATACCCGTCCGGTAGTGAGCTAACAAAAGAATGGATTTTTGCAGCTTTTGCAGCGTTAATAACTTCTTCTTTGCTAGCATTGGGCTTACCGTACGCTATGTTGTACATTATGCTGTCATTAAATAGAACTGTGTCTTGAGGGACTATTCCTATGTGTCTACGCAAACTACTTTGCGTTATATCTCTAATATCTACGCCATTAATTTTTATTGAGCCCGATGTCACATCGTAGAAACGAAACAACAACCTTGCCAGTGTAGACTTACCTGCCCCTGAGGCGCCCACTACTGCAACTGTAGAGCCGGAAGGTATATTAAACGATATATTGTGTAGAATTTTACGATTAGGCTCGTAGTGGAACGAAACGGAATTAAACTCTATGTGAGCCTCCCGAAAACACATGTCTATTGCATTATCTTTATCTGCTATTTCCTGACCTTGATCTAGTAAGGAAAACATACGCTCCATGTCAGCCAAAGCATGCTTTATTTCCCTATATACAAACCCTAAAAAATTTAAAGGTGCATATAATTGCGTCAGATAAGCTGATACAAGAACAACATCTCCAACCGACATATGATGGTTAACAACCCCCCTCGCAGACAACCATAGTAGTAGTGTTACACCCACACTAATGATTGCACTTTGCCCCACATTTAAAAAATTAAGCGAAACAGCATTTTTTACAGCTGAATCTACCCATCGCTCCAAATTACTGTCGTAACGATCTGATTCAAGCTTTTCATTATCAAAGTACTTTACTGTTTCATAATTTAATAAAGCATCTATTGCCTTTGTATTAGCCTGACTGTCTAGCGTGTTCATTGCACGCCTATAGACCATACGACGCTCAGTAACTACAAGCGTAAACAGTATGTAACATAAAATAGTAGCAAGGGTGACAAATGCGAAAGACCAATCATAGTTCCATAAAAGAATGGCGGTAACCATGCCAATTTCCAACACGGTTGGCAGAATATTGAACACCATGAAATTAAGCAGAAAGCTTATTCCCTTTGTGCCCCGTTCTATATCCCGGCTTAAACCACCTGTTTGTCGTTGCATATGAAAGCGCAATGACAGTGACATTAAATGTCTAAACAGTTGGGTAGCTATTTTTCTTACTGAGCCCTGTGTTACACGTGCAAACAAGGCATCTCTAAGCTCACCAAAAGCACTGCTTGCTAATCGAGCGAAACCATAGCCTAATAGAGCAGCAATTGGCATGGTGATAATACTGCTTTCTACACCTAGCTGATCTACCACCTCTTTTAGATAGAACGGCATTAACACACTGGCAATTTTGGCAGCCACTAAGAATGCCATAGCCAGAATCACACGCCACTTGAACTGCCATAAGTATGGTAGAAGCGACTTTATGACATGAAGATCGCTACGTTGATGCACCGTCTGATAGCGCCTCGACAAGCATGTCGCGCACGGAGGTTAGATCGTTTCGCAAAGATTGAAACTCAGAAGATGAAAGGCGGACCGCAGCTTCTGGATCATGAGCTGCATCGGCACCACGACCAAGACGATTACGTGCGCCTGCAATGGTAAAGCCTTCGTCATACAAGAGAGCACGTATACGCCTAATAAGCATGACCTCGTGATGCTGATAATAGCGACGATTCCCTCGTCGCTTCACAGGCTTAAGTTGAGTGAACTCTTGTTCCCAGTAACGCAGAACATGTGGTTTCACCTGACATAGATCGCTAACCTCACCTATTGTGAAGTAACGTTTCGCTGGAATAGCAGGAAGATTAGGATTATTGGTATTCATGGTTACCAGTACGCGTTATACATTATCAGGAGTTGTCTGCCTGTTCGACTGCAGTACGCAGCTTTTGGCTTGCATGAAAGGTTACCACGCGGCGAGCGGAAATTGGTATTACCTCACCTGTTTTGGGATTACGACCTGGCCTAGCGGGCTTATCACGCACCTGGAAATTACCAAACCCTGAAATTTTCACTTCAGTTCCTGACGCAAGCGCCTCGCGTATTTCCTCAAAGAAAGCATCAACAATATCTTTCGCTTCCCTTTTATTTAAACCAACTTGATTGAACAAGTGCTCAGTAAGTTCTGCTTTTGTCAGAGTACGATCTGGCAACATATTAACTGCTCCTTAGGCACGCAAGCTTGCTTTGTGAGCTTTTGATAGCGCATTTAACAACTGTTTCATACAGGATTCTACAGTGGCATCGTCTAACGTGGAATCGGGGCTTTGTAACCAAAACCTAAATGCCATACTTTTTTGTGCATTATTGCTAGATTTGTCACGCCAAACATCAAACAGACTAACACGCTTAATAATAACCAATTCAGGCTCAACATCAATTGTATCGTTGATAGTATTTAATAACGCTTGATAACTAATAGATGCGTCGACCATAATGGCTAAGTCACGAGTAACCACTGGGTACTTAGATATTGTCTCTGGTACGGGAAATTCCCTTCTCAATAATATATCGGCACTGACCTCAAATACAACTGGTGCTTTTTTTAAACCAAGCTCTTGAACCCACTTAGGGTGAACCTCGCCTATCCAGCCAATATGTGCATTATTAACTAGAAGCTTTGCACTACGCCCCGGGTGTAACGCAGGATGCTCCATGGGAATACATTCAAGTTTTTTGCTGTAGGATGAAAGCATAACCTCTAAATCATGTTTTACGTCAAAAAAGTCAACATAACGGGTTTTAACACCCCACTGCTCATCCATTGCTGGCCCCCAAGCGGCCGCTGCTAGCATGGTAGGTTGGCTTATACCGCCAACTTCTAAATCACCATCTGTGACATTATCATCACGATGAAATACACGTCCAAGCTCAAATACGCGTACTCTGTTTTGTCTGTGATGCACATTATGTTTGATGTTATCTAATAAACCACCAATTAAAGTGGATCTCATAACAGCTAGGTGACTGGCTATTGGATTCACCAAACGTATGGCATCATAATTAGCAGCGTAATTTTGCTCCCAACTCTCTCTTACAAAGGAAAAATTTATTACTTCTTGATAGTCTAAAGCGGCCATTTTCTCTCGCAACATATGGCCATCCCGCCTGCTTTCAGAGATGGTAATCATATTTGCTGCTGCAACAGGCGGATTATCAGGTATACGCTCAAACCCATAAATACGTGCAACCTCTTCTATTAGATCCTCTTCAATATTTATATCGAATCTATACGAAGGCGGTGTAACCTGAAACACATCATCAGCATATGTAAACTTGAATTTTAGACTATCAAATATTTTTGCTACCACATCGGATGTTAATTTTATTCCTAGTATGCGATTGCAACGTGCCAGACGCATTTTTACTGGATCACGTTTGGGAAGAGATACCACCTGGTCATTAACAGGACCTGCTTGACCCCCACAAATGTCTATTATGAGTCTGGTTACTCGCTCAAGGTGGTTTGTGATAGTTTCAGCATCTACACCTCGTTCAAACCTATGGCTAGCTTCCGATTCCAACTTGTATTGACGAGACCTACCCATAATAGCTTCCGGCCACCAGAAAGCGCCTTCTAGGTAAATGTGTTTTGTATCTAAATTAACAGCACTATGATCACCACCCATAATTCCAGCCAGGCTCTCTGGTTTACCGTCGCTATCTATAACACCAATATTGGTATCAAGATTTAACTCCTGGCCATTTAATAACTTTATCTGCTCGCCTTTACGAGCCCAACGCACATTTAACTGGGCTCCCAACTTTTCTAAATCGAAAATATGTGTAGGCCTTCCTAACTCCAACATAACATAGTTGGAAATATCAACAAGGGCAGAAACTGGACGCTGACCTCCTCTTAATAAACGACGAACCATCCAATCGGGTGTTTTTGCTTTAGCATTTACACCCTTTATTACACGCCCAGCAAAACGACCGCACAAATCATGATCTTGTATATTTACTGGCAAAACATCGTCAATAGTGGCCTGTATTGGAGTGAAATTAGGATATTTTAACGGGGCCCCAGTAAGTGCAGAAACCTCTCGCGCTACACCAAGTATAGACAAGCAGTCTGGTCGGTTTGGAGTTAGGCTTAATGTAAAGCATATGTCATCCAGATCCAGTGCTGACCTTAAACATTGTCCAACCTCTAAATTGCTATCAAGCACCATCAAACCATCGTAATCTTGCTCAATGCCTAATTCTTGTCCAGAGCAAAGCATACCGTGAGATTCTTCACCACGCATTTTGGCTTTCTTAATTTTAAAGTTGCCGGGCAAAGTGGCGCCTACCTTAGCCAAAGGTACTTTTATACCTGCTTTCACATTCGGAGCGCCGCAAACAACTTGTATATGATCCGACTCACCATAATTTACCTGACATAACTTAAGCCTATCTGCATTGGGATGCTGTGTTACATGGACAACCTCAGCTACCACTACATTTGAAAATGCAGGAGCAGCAGGCTTTATCTCATCCACCTCTAGGCCAGCCATAGTTAGCTCATGAGCCAACTCATCAGAAGACAGATTAGGGTCAATAAAACTACGTAACCATGATTCAGAAAACTGCATGTCTAACTGGCCTTATTTATTAAATTGCTTTAAAAACCGCAAATCGCCCTCAAAGAAAGTGCGTAAATCGGTTACACCGTATCTGAGCATGGCTAAACGTTCTAAGCCAGAACCAAAGGCAAAACCGATGTGTAGTTCTGGATCTAAGCCAAAATTACGTATTACTGTTGGATGAACTTGTCCTGCACCAGATATCTCTAGCCAGTTTCCTTTATTTGGACCCTCAGTAAACATCATATCTATTTCAGCAGATGGTTCTGTAAATGGAAAAAATGAAGGGCGAAAACGCACCACGAGATTACTTGTTTCAAAGAACTCTCGTAAGAAATGAGTATAAACGCCTTTTAGATCTGCAAAAGAAATATCAGTACCTATCCACAGCCCCTCCACCTGATGAAACATGGGAGAATGAGTTGCATCACTATCAACCCTATATGTTTTACCAGGCGCTATTACTTTTATTGGGGGCTTGTGCATACGCGCATAACGAACCTGCATGGGACTAGTATGAGTTCTTAACAATAAAGGCAACCCTTTCTCATCTTTCATATCAATGTAGAACGTATCTTGCATTGACCTAGCAGGGTGGTTCTCTGGATTATTTAATGCGGTGAAGTTTGTCCAATCATTTTCTATCTCTGGGCCATCAGCCACATCAAACCCAATAGATCTAAAGATAGACTCTACCCTTTGCCATGCCTTAACTACCGGATGTATACCACCAACTCCATAACCCCTTCCAGGCAGAGTAACATCAATTGCTTCTGCAGCAAGCCTATTGCTCAATTCTTGCTGTACTAACTCTTTACGACGTCTTTCTAATAAAGCCTCTATTTCTTGTTTTACTAAATTTATTTGTGCGCCGCGCTTACGCCTTTCGTCTGGATCCAGCCCACCCAGCCCCTTTAACAAAGAAGTAAGGCTTCCACGTTTTCCTAAAAACTTGGCCTTGGCATCTTCTAAGCTAGATAGGCTGTTTGCATCCGAAAAGCTTGTTTCGGCCTCTTTAACCAAAGTATCTGGCGAGTTAGTCATTTATAGCGTCCTATAAATAGAAACGGAGCCCCTTAGAGCCCCGTTTAAATTGCAAAGCAAATAAGCGTATTGCTATTTAAGCTGCAAGGGCAGCCTTAGCTTGTTCCACAATGGCGGCAAATCCTGCTTTATCATGTACAGCCATATCGGCAAGCACTTTGCGATCTATGTCTATAGAGGCTTTTTTTGTACCTGCAATAAAAACACTATATGTGATACCGAGCTCACGACAAGCCGCATTTATTCTGGTTATCCATAGAGACCTGAAGGTACGCTTCTTGTTACGACGGTCACGATAAGCATATTGACCGGCCTTCATTACCGCCTGATTGGCAACACGGAAGACCTTGCTACGACGACCTCTAAAACCTTTTGCTTGTGCTAATACTTTTTTATGACGCGCGCGTGCATTAACGCTGTTTTTTACTCTAGGCATTTTATATAACTCCCATTAAGCGTAAGGCAGCATGGCCTTCACCGAGGCGATATCAGAATCGTGTACCGCTACGGCACCTCTTAGCTGACGTTTGTTTTTAGTGGTCTTTTTAGTAAGTATATGACGCTTAAACGCCTGACCACGCTTAATGGATCCGCTTCCGCGAACTTTAAAGCGCTTTGCAGCGCCTTTTTTAGTTTTCATCTTAGGCATGATGACACTCTTGTAAACAGATAGTAGGTGGCCACAACCAAAGCAGCTCTTTCAAAACCCAACGTATCATTTATTCTTTTTAATAGAACACTCAAAAAGAGTGACTAGAAAACCGTTAATTATAAGACAATAACCAATCAACTGACAAGGGAGATACTCCTATATTGTAAAGCCTCTGAAATGTCGCTCTCATTGATTGATTTTCTATCTGACATGTCTGCTATGGTCCTTGCCACTTTAATAGCTCTGTGTATAGCTCTTGATGATAAGCCCCACTTATCCATAGCTTTATCCAATAGAGCCTGGCACAAGCTATCAAGCTCACAGTATGACATTAAGCCATCTACTGTAAGATACGCGTTTAGACACAGATCGGA
>JAJYRX010000200.1 GCA_021793875.1 Pseudomonadota bacterium | reverse complement strand
ATACATTTACAGATATTTTTAAAGGCTACTTGAATGTCGTTATGTATGAAGGTATATTTCGTTATGCGCTAATAAGAAGGAAGCTTTATGCTGCACCTATTCAATAGTAGCTTAGCTGCTTTATTAATAACCGTCAGTTTTCCTGTTCACGCAAACGAGATATTGGTTTCCGCTGCTGCCAGTCTTAATCAGTCGTTTAAAGAAATTGCCAATAACTATATGCAAGAGAATCCAGGCATTAAGGTAGACCTTACTTTTGGGGCTTCGGACACTCTACAACGGCAGATAGTAAATGGTGCCCCGGTTGATATATTCGCATCAGCCGATGCCATAGCTATGGAAAAGGCTAATAGAGCAGGGTTAATTCAGCAAGACACTATAAAAAATTTTGTTGCAAATACCATTGTATTAATTGTTCCCGTAGCTAACTATTTAAAAATAAAAGATCTTGATAGTTTGCTCTCGAATCAGAAAATAAAATATATCGCCGTTGGTAATCCAGAAATTGTCCCCGCTGGTAGATATACTCGATCGTCTTTAAAAGCATCTGGTCACTGGAATGAGATCAAGAAAAAAATGCTACCAGCACAAAACGTTAGGCAAGTTTTAGATTATGTTGCTCGTAATGAAGTAGACGCGGGCTTTGTGTTTTCTAGCGATGCATCAATAGCAATGGATAAAGTAAAAGTTATAGATACGATATTTAGCCCTGAACCGGTTTTATATCCCATTGCAATGGTGCAAAGAAAAGGTACAAGTAAGCAAGCTAAAGGGTTTTATAACTATGTTTTATCAGAAAAAGGTATGGCCGTACTTCTTAAATATGGCTTTAAAAAGCCTTTATGAATGACATTACAACACCTTTATTACTGTCACTAAAAGTGGCATTTTGGGCTACGTTTTTTGCCACGATACTTGGTGTGTTAAGTGCATTGGCATTAACCAGGGTGAATTCCATATGGGCCGATGCCATAGACTCAATACTAACCTTGCCCATGGTTCTGCCGCCAACTGTTATTGGGTATTATCTGTTGGTTCTTTTTGGTCGTCAGGGCGTATTGGGCAAGGCTCTGTCAACTATAGGGATAGAGCTTGTTTTTACATGGCAAGGAGCCGTTTTGGCAGCTACAATTGTAGCCTTTCCTATGGTTCTTAAGTCATCAAGAGCTGCTTTTGAAGATATTGATCCAAGGTTGCAAAATGCAGCCCGTATGCTGGGTGTTTCAAACATTGCAGTGTTTATTCGCATAACTTTACCTTTAGCCTCTCGTGGTATTTTGGCTGGGGTTTTACTTTCGTTTGCGAGGGCGCTAGGTGAGTTTGGCGCAACTCTTATGATTGCCGGAAGCATTCCTGGAAAAACCCAGACCATATCTATTTCAATATACGAGGCCGTGCAGGCTGGGCAAGACACGCTTGCCAACCATCTTGTGCTGCTGACTTCAATTACGTGTGTATTGGTATTATGGATAGCTCGCTGGATTAAGCCTCACTATCGTCAGCCTTAAAATGTTTAATATAAAAATAAAACATTGTCTTAATGCAGGTAAACGCATTTTCAATCTGGATGTTGACCTTGTCTCAAGCAGCAGTCGTATAGCTTTTTATGGCGCCTCAGGAGCGGGTAAGTCAGTTACCGCACAATGTATTGCTGGCATATTAAAACCAGATCATGGACTCATAAGAGTAAATGGAAAAGAGTTTTTTAATGATGGCAGTGGTATTAATATTTCTCCACAAAATAGAAAGGTTGCCTACCTTGATCAAGATTACAACCTATTCCCCCATCTTACAGTTGCCCAGAATATATCTTTTGGGCTTAATCATAAATTGTTTAATGTTAGACCAACACAGGGTATACCCTCTCAAGCATACCGATGGGCCGAATCATTTAACCTTATAAAACTGCTGGATAGCTACCCGCACGAGCTTTCTGGGGGGCAAAAACAAAGGGTGGCTTTAGCCAGAGCATTAAGCATAGACCCGGATGTTTTGATTCTTGATGAGCCGTTCAGTGCACTAGATGAACAGTTGCGTACAAATTTAAGGCTTATCTTGCATGACCTGCAACAAGATTTAGATATACCTAGTATTTTGATAACTCATTATCAATCTGACTTAGATATATTAGCTGATGAGGTTTTTATATTTAATGATGGGGTGGCTGCTAGTCGGGCTTAGCCAGAATAACTGCAGATGCTTTAAAAACAATTTTAATAGGGCAACCTTCGGCAAGGTTAAGCCTATTTAAACTGTTAGTGGTTATTTGGCATGCCACATTGTTCCTATTAGCTAGAGTAACTATTACTTCTGAGCCAGCGCTTCCACTAATGACCTGTTTTATATGACCATCTAAGCTATTTCTTGCTGATATTTGCTCAACAATATCTGATAAAGTAATTAGTATGGCATCTGCGTCAATAAGAGCTATTACAGGATTACCTATTTTTAGACCAAGTCGGGACCACTCTGTAATATGCGTGTTTGCCACAATAATTACATCATTACCTATATCTATAGAAGTCTCTATATAATTTTTGCCCTCTATTACATTTTGAACGGTGCCTTCTAATCTGTTTCTGACTGATGTTTGTATAACCAACTGTTTAATAGTCTCTAAGTCTGGGCCGGCTGTAGATGCAACATCAGATAAATGCCCCATGAATTCAGAATGAGCCTGTTCTAATTTTTGATACATCTTAACCATGTGTTTGGCTTTCTCTGTCAGCTGGGCACCTCCTCCTTTTACACCACCTGTGGTACGTATCACAAGAGGTTCGTCTGCCAAGCTATTCATAAGGTCAACCGCGTCCCAAGCGCCCTTATAGCTTAGTCCTATCTTTTTTGCTCCTGCGCTTATTGACCCTTCTTCATCAATGGCTTTAAGTAATGCCATGCGCCTTTGGCTGCCCCAGTTTTGGTTGTTTGTACCAAACCAAATTGATCCGCTAAGGTCAGGGATATTGCGTGCTTTGTGTGTTTTTGTTGACTTGTTCATGGTATGTTGTTCGTTGGTGATATATATATTCTTACAATTAGGGGGCATGGGTGCAACTCAACTACCCAAAAATTGCTTCACATCAACTTATTGATGGACAGCAACACAATACCTTGGTGTTATGTGTGAATAATCGTCAAGCAAGACGATTGTTAGCCACTCTTAATTCCTTCATGACTAGTCAGGAAGAGGTCATTTCAATTCCACAGATTATGCCGGTTAGTGCATGGCTTATGAGCATAGTCGAAGAGTTGGTGTGCGTACCAGACAATACGCTTGGTGAAATTATGTTAGATGATTTCTCGGCTCGCTTATTGTGGCAAGATCGG
>JAJYRX010000199.1 GCA_021793875.1 Pseudomonadota bacterium | reverse complement strand
CACCCAGGAAATAGACACTTCCAAGCTTGGCATAGTTTGGAATTTGACTCTTTGTGTCATTTCTATACCTATCCAGGCCAGAAAACCCAAAAAACCAATTACTATTACCAGTACGATATGCTCAAGATATCGTTTATATGGACCTTTAAGCATTGTGTGAAGCACCTCTACACTTAGCATGGCCCCTTGTCTGAATGCTATTGCTATTCCAAGCATTACCGTCCATATAAGAGACGCTCTGGTCCATGCTTCTGACCAGTCAGCAGGCGACTGCAAAACAAAACGGGCTATGACCTGATAAAAGCCAGCTGCTACAGAAGAAAGCAGCAGCAGCTGAGCTAGAACAGAGATGATACGAAACAAATGCCTATCGACAAAGCATAGCAGGGACACGGACAAACCCCGGCAAAGATGATTGCACGGACACCATGGTCCGTGCATTAGTGGTTATTAATTAGTGTTTTGAATTGATTCTACAAGTTCTTGACCAAACTGCTTATAGTACTGAGGATATACTGGCTTTACCGCCTCCACAAAAGCATCGTGGTCTACAGTGTTAACCTCCATACCAGCCTCTTTAACAGCCTCAATACCGCTTTGCTCTACTTCGTCTACGTATTGACGCATAGCCTTTGCTGAAATTTCAGCAGCTTCTTTAAAAATAGCTTTTTGGTCGTCGGACAAACCGTCGTATACGGATGGGGACATTAGCACTAAGGCAGGCCCATAAACATGGGCAGTAAGCGATAGGTATTTCTGTAATTGTGGCAACTTAGCGGAAACAATTACGGACATTGGGTTTTCCTGACCGTCTATGGTGCCCTGCTGCAGCGCGGTTGCTACCTCAGGCCACGCCATAGGTGTTGCTAGTATTCCTATTTCACGGAAAGCAGCTATATGAATGGGGTTTTCAGTAGTACGTATTTTTAGGCCCTTGGCATCTTCTGGAGTAGCCACGGGACGCTCGTTATTAGTAAGTTGACGAAAGCCTTGCTCACCCCAAGCAAGAGCAACAATACCTCTTTTTGGGAACTCTTCAAGCATAGATTGACCAATTTCGCCATCGAGAACCTTGCGTGCGTGATCTAGATCACGGAAAAGAAATGGTATGTCAAACACACCTGTAGTTGGCACAAAATTCAATGTTGCGCCCGTAGATACTATAGCCAGGTCTATGGTACCCAGTTGCAGACCCTCAATTACCTCACGCTCACCGCCGAGGGCACTATTTGGGAATTGTTCTATTTTGTACTCACCACCTAGCTTTTCATCGATGAGTTCTGAAAATGCTTTAGCACCAACACCGTAATGTGAGTCGGTTGAAAGTGCATAAGCCATTTTCAGATTGGTTTCAGCTGCTGCTGGTGCTGCTGCAAAAACCCCTACAGCGGCAAACGCCAGCAACCACTTGGAAAATTTAAATTTATGCATAACTGGGAAGCCTTAGAAATTAAGAAATTACATCAGCAAAATAGTCTGCCATATATTTACTCAAAAATATACTGGGGTTTGCCACGGTATGAACTACTCCTCTACATACCAATTATCTTCTGACAGCATTACCTGCTGATGACCATAACCCGCTGGCATCATGGGAAAACAGTTCTCCTGTGCCTGTACAACCACATCCAGGAAAAATGGACCATCAAATTCCATACACTCTTTCATGGCAGCCGGTAGATCAGCAGGATTACTTACACGTTTTGCGCCCCATCCGAATGATTTGGCTAGAGCAACAAAATCGGGCAGAGACTCATTATAGCTATGGCTGTATCGCCCATCATGAATAAGTTCCTGCCACTGTCTTACCATTCCCATATGGCTGTTATTACACAAAACCACCTTCACCGGAGTCTTGTGCTGTATTGCTGTGGCCAGCTCATGAATATTCATTAATACAGATGCATCACCGCTTACACATACTACAGGTTTGTCGGGATGGGCAATTTGCGCCCCTATGGCCGCAGGAACACCATATCCCATAGTGCCAGCGCCCCCAGAAGTAAGCCAACGATACGGCTGATCAAACTCTATATATTGCGCAGCCCACATTTGATGCTGACCTACATCGGTAGAGACAATGGCATCTTTACCTTTCAGCTCGGTATTGAGTACCTCCATGAGATATTGAGGCAGTATTTCTGAACTGCTAGGCTTATATGCTAAACAATCAGCCTTCTGCCATACACCTATACGCTGCCACCAAGGATCTAAATTTGAAGAATCGGTACCTAGTGAGTCAAGCTCTTTACGTAACGCTCTAAGCATAGGGTAACAATCACCAACCAAAGCCACATCTGCACGCACGACCTTATCTATTGAAGCAGGGTCTATATCAATATGTATTTTGCTTGCATGAGGGCAGAAATCTGATAACCTGCCCGTTATTCGATCATCAAACCTTGCTCCGACACAAATAATAAGGTCAGCATGATGCATAGCCAGATTGGCTTGCAAAGTTCCGTGCATTCCTAACATTCCTAGGAACTGATTGTCTGTGGCTGGAAATGCACCCAAACCCATTAGTGTTAGCGTACATGGAGCTCCTATGCTTTTAACTAAACCTGTAAATGCATCACAAGCGTCTGGACCAGAGTTAATAAGCCCGCCACCTCCATAAAAAACCGGCCTTCTGGCATTAGCAATTAATGCCGCGGCCCTTCGCACAGAAGCAACAACCGTTGGGTTATCAAGATCAGGGGTTGGCTGTGCCACATCAAGGTTGGCTGTTAGTTCGTCCGTTGCATAATCAGTATCAGCAATTTGAATATCTTTAGGTATGTCTATAAGGACAGGACCAGGGCGACCACTAGTGGTAAGCTTAAGGGCTTTAGCAGTAATTGAAACAACATCCTCTGCTCTTTTTATTTGTGCATTCCATTTTGTTACTGGCCTAGATATACCAACAGCATCGCACTCTTGGAATGCATCAGTACCTATTGCACTTGTAGCAACCTGACCACTTATACACAACACAGGTATAGAGTCGCACATTGCATCCAAAAGACCTGATGTTGTGTTTGCCATACCTGGCCCTGAGGTTACAAGCACCACACCAGTTTTACCAGTAGTTCGTGCATAACCTTCAGCTGCATGTACTGCTGCCTGTTCATGACGTACTAAAATATGCCTTATACGAGGTTCGGAATAAAGCGCATCGTAAAGTGGCAGCACAGCACCACCCGGATAGCCGAAAATTGTATCTACACCATTGGCGACAAGGGTTTCTAAAAGGGCTTGAGCACCATTCAAGTTGGTGTTTGCAGCTGCGGCTTGCTGCTCGTGAGCATCAGACATAATAGACCATTAAAATTCAGTTAAAGTAGGCGCCC
>JAJYRX010000198.1 GCA_021793875.1 Pseudomonadota bacterium | reverse complement strand
AAGCAGGGAGCAGCACTTATATTTGACTATGGTTTCCCTCAGGCAGAATACTACCATCCACAACGTGCAGAAGGCACCTTAATGTGCCACTTCCGACATCACACACACGCTAATCCGCTAGTCCTTCCAGGCATACAGGACATTACTGCACACATAGACTTCACCAGCATTGCTGATGCCGCTTTGGAGGGTAATATGGAAGTTGCCGGCTATACATCTCAGGCTAACTTTCTTATAAATTCAGGGCTAATGCAGCTACTACAAGAACTCCATGCAAACAGTGATGCTCAGTATCAGGCACAAACCATGGCAGTAGTGCAAAAATTGCTATCTGAGGCAGAAATGGGTGAGCTGTTCAAAGTAATAGCCCTAACAAACAACCTAGACCACGAGTACCCGCTAATAGGCTTTGCGCAAAGTGATAGACGCCACCGACTATAGATTTTGCAACGCACTTAACCTAGCGTTATAAACAGCCTCTTTTATTTTTTGTGGTGTGTTGCCAATAGCTCTGGCTATAGCTCCGGCATCTACGCTATTAATTGCTTCTATTGCCTTTAGCCAATACGTCACGTTTGTGTATTTGCCTGCATCTATTAGACACGAGGCTGACCTAACAATAAGCTCAAAGCGCTTAGGCTTACGCATAGCATCACACCGTTGAAGCACATCTAATACAGCAGAACTATTTTTAATGTCAGCATTTACAGCATGCAAAAAGTATTGCAACAATACTGCGCATGCCTTGTATTCTGAAGGAGCCCTTACATGATGTGACAATGCCTGTGGGTTATTAGAATTACTACATAAAACCGCATATTTCCCAGCAGTGTCGAGCTTTAAACTAGACGCCCTTGCCAATGCCTTACTTATATTGTCAGACCACTGCAGTTCAGGTAAAACCTTATTTAACGCTCCTACTTGCTGTAGAACGTTAAACATGCGTTCAGGTGACTGAGTAGCCAAACCCTTAGAAATTTCCTGCCACACCCTCTCGGCTACAAGAGCATCAACCTCGCCTAGTTGAACCAACTTTCTAGCCAAACTCATGGTCTCGTTGGCAATACTGAAACTGGAGAACCTAGCGGCAAACCTTGCAAGCCTAAGCAAACGAACTGGGTCTTCCGCAAAGGCCGGGCCAACATGTCTTAAAACCTTGTTGGTAATATCTTCGCAGCCATTGAAGGGGTCGGCAACTTTACCATCTAAAGAAACAGCTATTGCATTAACTGTAAGGTCACGGCGTAAAAGATCTTGCTGCAGTGTTACATCGGCGCCCGTATAGAAGGTAAAACCTTTATAACCTTTACCCGACTTTCTTTCGGTTCTTGCCAGTGCAAACTCCTGCTTGCTTAATGGGTGTAAAAAAACTGGAAAATCACCACCAACCGGTATAAAACCCAAACCACTCATTTGTTCTGGGCTAGCTCCAACAACCACCCAATCGAGATCGCCCGCCGGTAAGCCCATTAAGGCATCACGCACAGCACCACCAACCACATAAACCTGTAAACCCTTTAATAATGGGTCTTGACTAGCGGTTCGTAAAGCGGGCTTCAGTGCCTGTATACCGTCTATCATAGGCTAGTTTTGAGCAACCTGGCTGCCGCCAGATGGTGCAATAACCCCAAGGCGCTCTTTAAGGTATTGTGGTTCGCCGGTAAACATCATGCTGTAGTAAACAGCGTTAGACATAACATTTTTCACATATAAACGTGTCTCGGTAAACGGAATAGTTTCTGCGAAAATTGCGCCCTCTACAGGTGCCTGCAACTTAGAACGCCACTGCTTAGGACGGCCCGGCCCTGCGTTGTAACCAGCAGAAGCTAAAACCTCTGAGCCATTAAGCTGATTAAGAACTATGCGAAGGTAGTTGGTACCTAGTACCGTATTTGTATCAAACTCGTTTACCTTACTAATATGAAAGTCTGTCATACCTATTTTCTTAGCAACCCATCGCGCAGTATCGGGCATAAGCTGCATAAGCCCCGAAGCACCAACACGAGAACGAGCATCGGTTATGAAACGTGACTCTTGCCTTATAAGGCCGTAAACCCATGCGGGGTCAAGGTTAATTTCACGAGCCTTTTCAGTTACACGACCTTCGAATGGCGCTATAAAGCGCTGGCGGAAATCAATTTCATCACGAGTCATTAACGAGGTATTAACAACCCTGTCGTATATATGTTCCTGTTTTGCGTATTCGGCCGCAGCAAGAAGTTCTCGATCTGACATACCCTGCAAGGCATACACCCACTGCTGCACGGCTTCCATTCGCCACCCTAGCTTGAACATTTCTATAGCACGCTGAAGGCCAATGTTAGCCCTGACAGAATCTACCTCGTCAGTAGTGGGCTTTTCTGGTAGATCGGGTATATATGGTGTATGACCAAGCTCTTCATTAGCTAACTGACCATAAAAGTTTAGCTCATTAGCTATAGTGGCATATAAACGCATAGATTCTGCTTTGTTACCCAAGGCAGCATGCGCTCTGCCTAGCCAGTAAACCCATACCGGTTCGCTAGCCTGACGTTCAGTCATGCGATTAATAGCTTGTTGAACACGTTCCCAGTCTATAGGATGCCCACGCAGTTCGGAACGCACTTCCCAAGCATGGTTGTAATCGGTAAGCCTTTGCTGCCCTGACATTCGGTACCAGCGCGCTGCATCGGATTCTACATTTAGTGCGGCTATAAGCCCAAACTGGCTATACACCCATTCTATATTTTCTGCTGGTAAAACATTAGCCCAATTCTGCTGTATATAATCAGCATCGGCTGAGCGGTTGCCACCACGAGCAAGACGCGACAAAGCTATGGTTATAAGCTCTTCCTGTGCACGACTAGAAGGCTTGGACTGACCCTTTAACCAGGTTTTAGGGTTTTTAATAAGAGCAGCATACTGTTTCATTTCAGCGCCATTAAATATTATGGCAGCCATACGCTGTGCTGTTCCAGTTTGGTTAGTTTCTAAAATGCCGCGCAGCTTAAATACTATATCGTCAAAGCTAACCACACCTCGTTTGGCCAGCTCATCTAGCATGGACCAGCATATTGCCGCTGGAGCAAAAACCTCTAGAGCTTTTTCTGAATTAACCTGCTGACCTGTCATAACCCTAGAAAGCTTGGAAGCACACTGTGTGGAAGCGGTTACACTGTACACTGGATCAAGGCTTAACGCCCTGTTGTAATCACCAGCCCGTGCTGATGCAACTATCCATTCAGACTGTAAGCGGTCAGCCAGGTGCTTATTATTGCTGTTGTTTATGAAATCTTGAACTTCTTGATTTGGCACCGGCCCTGTTCCAGTTTGAAGCTGGTAGCGCAGCTGCCAGTAACGTGGATAAGCGCCTAACAAAGGGTCAGCAAGCGCC
>JAJYRX010000197.1 GCA_021793875.1 Pseudomonadota bacterium | reverse complement strand
TTGGCGCATCATATGATGGTAATGATGGCTTGTATATATTTCCAGTCCATGAGGGTGAGCTGGCACCATGATAAAAGTTATCAATGGACACTCTATGAAAGTTAACTTCGAGCTCATGAGAAACCGCAGCTGTATTTATGCTGCCATGCAAGCCTGCAAACCAAACCGAACTTTCTTTGCGTGATGGGCTAGCCCAATTTTGTGCGATGTAATTTCCATCACTATCTAAACTGTCTATAAAGTTTCCTGTGGAGAAGCCATAACTCTTACCAACACCTCGCCCAATTCCAGCTTTTATGGTCCAACTTTCATTAAGGTCATATTCACCCTGCATAAGAATCAAATTCGCTTTCGCATAGTGTCTAGCCCCTTCAAAAGCGTTGGTGTTGTTATTAGGAGCACTAGGGACAACATCCGAAGCATCATCTAGTCGGGCCATCAAGGGAACACCGCCACGCGACTTCTCATCTAATGTGTAGGCATCCAATCCAAACCTGAACCTGTCACCAGCGTAGTCCAGGCCTATTGATCCAAAATATCGTTTGGCTGACAGGCCGTTAATTACCCTATTTCCATTCTCTACTGACCCATTAATACGCATGCCCCACTGATTGCTATCGCCCCACCTTCTGCCAATATCAACTTTAGTTCCAAACATAGATTTAGAGCTATAACCCAAGCTCAATTGCGTAAGTGGGTCTATAGCAGCTCTCTTAGTATCGACATTAATTTGTCCCCCTATGGTCCCGTTAGGCGTTATTCCAGACAAAAATGCACTAGGCCCTCGTATTACATCTATGCGCTCAACAAACTCTATGGGTATCTGCAAGTTCTGCGGGTGCAGCCCCCCAATTCCATTAATGGTTGTGTCGTTACTCTGAACGGTGAAACCACGTATATTAAAGTTACCTAGCCAGTGCCCAGTAGAGGTCTCAAGCCCAACTGACGGGTCAATAATTAGAACATCAGATACATTTTGCGCCTGCAAGCTTGCTGCAGTGTCATTTGTATAGCTGGTTATGCTGAACGGGGTATCCATAAAATCCTTTGTACCCAACATACCTACACGACCCCCAGTTGCCACCTGACCGCCCGCATAAGCTTGCATAAAACTACCCGTACTACCTACAACTAACACGGGCTCCAACTGAGTTGGCTGCACTATGCTCCATAGTTTGATGGTATTACCTTCCCTTGAGGACTCAATTCCTGTACCACTAAGCAAACGGTTAAGAGCCTCTTCCGGTGTCATAAGCCCGCTAATGGCTTCTGTGGAATAACCCTGTACAAGATCAGTCGAATATATAAATTGCAGCTCAGTTTGCCGCCCAAGCTCCAACAGGGAGTCAACTAGGAGCTGCCGCTGAATATTAATTTTCACCTTAGCTTCACCAGCATATGCATATGGTGGAACAGCGATCAGAACGGTAGAAAGTGCAATCATCAAGATAGAACAAGCGCCTAGGAATACATTTACTGAATGGCTTCCACCCAACTTGCTATTAGTAAGGGGTTTACTGTCGATCATGAATAGGTTTTCCTGGTAAATATGTCTATGTTATTTAGCAGCCTCGTGTATTTAACGAAAAAAACCGCTATCACTAATTAAGACGCGTGAGACCAGTAAAACCCTGAATAAATTGTTCAACTAATTTGTAACAATAATGCGCTTTATTACGGCACTTCATGTGCTTGATGTACTGGAGAAATGCTTATGCTTAGGATTAGCATGTAGCCAAAACTTAAAATGGTGCTGCTCGGCCACAGTAAAGTTGCCCGAATGCATGCGAGCAAACCAATACGCAGAAACATCACTGGGTTTATTCGGAATCTTATAGACCGAATAAATGTCCTAATTCAGCTAGACGCATAGTTACGCAACCTATCGCGAAGATGCCTGACTGCCCGAATCATATATTTCTCTACCATGTTTACTGATATATCAAGTTTCCGTGCTATCTCCTCTTGGGTGTATCCCTCAAGCCTATGCCACAAGAATACTTGCCGACACTTTATAGGTAGCTCAGCTAAGGCTTCCTTGAGTGACTCTAATAACTCTGCAGCATGGATCTGAGCATCTGAATAATTAAGTGAGGGGCACTTGCGCTCGTCAAGATAATGTAACGGAATCAAGTCAAGATGCCTTGTGCGCCTATGGCCGTCAATCAGGCGATTGTGCACACTGCGATAAAGATATGCACGGGGGTTTTTCAACACACCTGTCTCGTTTTCAAGGACACTCAATACAGCGTCATGCATAGCATCCTCTGCATCTTGACTATTCTGCGCGCGTTGCTTCCACGTGCATACAACCTCGCTATAGTAAGCAAGCCAGCCTTTCTTGGGCGCGGATGAACGGGACATGAGAGTTAGTTATTATATTAGAGCATCAGAACTTTAATAATAACAATAATTCTCATTTCGATTTGGAAAATTAATAGACTATATTTGAAACTAGAACAACCGTAAGCTGCTAACATTTAAAGTTTGTCACGCCCACAGAAGAAATGTAAGGTTAGATAGCCCAAGAGGCTACATCAGAGTTAATAACTGGTTGATTTTAATGGATAAAAAAAACCTAGCATCGCATACACCCATGATGCAGCAGTATCTGCGTCTAAAGCAAGAAGCTGGTAGTCATCTGCTTTTTTACAGAATGGGTGACTTCTATGAGATGTTTTATGATGATGCTAAAAGAGGCGCTAAGCTTCTAGACCTTACTTTAACCAATAGAGGTACATCTAATGGAAAACCTGTTCCTATGGCAGGCATACCAGTGCACTCTATGGAAGGATATCTGGCACGTTTAGTAGCAATGGGCGAATCTGTAGCTATTTGCGAACAAACTAGTGACCCAGCAAAAAGCAAAGGTTTGGTGGAGCGACGAATAGTACGCACGGTTACGCCAGGCACTCTTACAGACGAGGCGCTTCTGCCCGGAGACGACGATCGTCTTATAGCCAGCTTAATATCCGGAAAAATAAGCCGTAAAGACTATGTCGGCTTAGCCTGGATTAATTTGGCAAGTGGTGAATTTAAAGTTTGCCAACTCGAAGCAGACATGACAACCAATGAGCTGGCCAGACTGAATCCGGCGGAACTTGTACTAGCAGACAATCAAAAATCACCCACACAAATACTATCAACAATAACCATTGTTCCACAGTGGCATTTTGATAAAGAAAGTGCATACCATACATTAACGTCTCACTTTAAAACAGATGGTCTTGCTGGCTATGGTGTAGAGGGGATGGACCTAGCAGTTAGAGCAGCTGGAGCCTTATTAAGATACGGACAGGGCACGCAAGAGCATACTCTTAAGCATATAAATCACTTAGCTAGAGCTAACCCTCATGAGTACGGAAAACTGGAAGGCG
>JAJYRX010000196.1 GCA_021793875.1 Pseudomonadota bacterium | reverse complement strand
GGCTGCCAAACAGTGCCCGACCCTACCACCCTTAAAAACAAAAAAGCCCGCAATTACGCGGGCTTAGCGGCTTTTTATGCCTTGTACTGCCGGACTATTCCAGACGTGGGATTATTCCCACTCTATAGTTGCCGGCGGCTTACCGGATATGTCGTATACAACCCTGCTAACTCCTGAAACCTCTGCAATAATACGTTCGGATACTCTATTAAGCAGAGAGTATGGAATGTTGGCCCATTGAGCTGTCATGTAGTCTACGGTTTCAACTGCTCTAAGTGCGATGACATACTCGTAAGCACGTCCATGATCGGTAACACCTACAGAGCGCACAGGAACAAATACAGCAAAAGCTTGAGAAACGCTGTCATACCAGGATTTACCCGTGCTGTTGTTTGTACTGTTACGCAGTTCCTCTATAAATATAGAGTCTGCGTGACGTAGTATTTCAGCATACTGGACTTTAATCTCACCTAGTATTCGAACACCCAAACCAGGACCTGGAAATGGATGCCTATAAACCATACTGTGTGGTAAACCTAGTGCTATGCCTAGATCACGTACTTCATGTTTAAATAAGTCACGCAAAGGCTCTAGTAAACTTAAATGCAACGTATCTGGCAAGCCACCGACATTATGATGGGACTTTACTGCCACCCCTTTATTAGGACCGGTAGTTGCAGACTCTATAACGTCTGGATAAATAGTTCCTTGAGCTAACCACTTAGCACCAGGAATAGAATTTGCATGCTCTTGGAAAACCTCAACAAACTCACGACCTATTATCTTCCTTTTTTCTTCTGGGTCAGTGACACCGCTGAGCTGCGTCATAAACCTATCGCTAGCATCAACATGAATAATATTAATACCAATGTTAGATCCAAACATATCTAACACTTGTTTTGATTCATTCAACCGCAACAAGCCATGGTCGACAAATACACAGGTAAGTTGATTACCAATAGCCTTATGGATTAACGTTGCTGCTACGGAAGAATCAACCCCGCCTGACAAGCCTAGTATTACCTGGTCATCCCCTACTTGTGCACGAATAGTTTCTATAGCCTCGTTGATATAGTCGGACATTCTCCAATCACCTACACAGCCACAGATAGTGCGTACAAACCTATTAATTATGGCAGCGCCTTGACTGGTTATATTAAGCTCGGGATAAAACTGTATGCCGTACAGGCCTTTTTCCTCGTTAGCAATACCCGCAATAGGAAAATCATCTGTTGATGCCATTAGCACAAAGTTATCTGGTACCTCAGACAAGCAAAAAGAGGTTTCCAAAGCCACGAAAAGTAAACCGTGACCTTCGCTATTAGTATGGTCCTGTATGCCATCTAATAACGCAGTGTGCCCCCTAGCCCTTATCTGGGCCGTTGTCACAGAGTTATCGTTGCGGCTGCACCTTACATGAACATTTAAATTCGAGCCAACTTGAGCTGCCATTGCAGGCATAGATCCGGCAACTGCCAAAATAGGCACACCAGCTTCAAACACATACTTAGGAGCAATGGTTGCGTAGTCTTGTGAGTCGCAATGTTGGGGGCCGGCCAGTATTATTCCTTTTAGGTTTTTATTTAAGTATTGTTGTATAAGCTCCTGCGTAACCTTTTGACATGGAATAATTTCGCAATATACGCCCGACTCACGCACGTACCTTCCCAGCAGCTGTACAGTAGGACTGCCGCCGTCTATTACAATAACAGTTTGATGCATAATTAGCTGGCTCTGTAGTTAGGTGCTTCTTTGGTTATCTGAACATCATGCACATGAGACTCACGTACACCAGCCGCAGTAATTTCAACAAACTGTGCTTTTTCATGCAATTCAGATATGGTGCGGCAGCCACAGTAGCCCATTGAAGCTTGAACACCGCCGACTAGCTGATACAAGATAGCTATTACCGTTCCCTTATATGGAACACGCCCTTCAATACCTTCTGGAACAAGTTTATCAACATTATTTGATGGGTCTTGGAAATACCTGTCGGCAGAGCCATCGGCCATTGCACCAACGCTGCCCATACCTCGATACGATTTATAAGAACGACCCTGATAAAGCACAACCTCGCCTGGAGCTTCTTCGGTACCTGCAAACATGCCACCCATCATGCACGCTGAAGCACCAGCCGCAAGTGCTTTGGATATATCGCCAGAGAACCTAATACCGCCGTCAGCAATAAGGGGAACACCAGTTCCTTCAAGTGCATTACTTACCTCGGATATAGCAGTAATTTGAGGTACGCCCACACCTGCCACCACACGAGTAGTGCAAATAGAGCCTGGGCCTATTCCAACTTTAACGGCATCAGCACCAGCTTCTACCAAGGCAAGCGCAGCTTCAGCAGTTGCTATGTTTCCACCAACCACCTGAACATTAGGGTAGTTCTGTTTAATCCATTTAATTCGGTTAATTACACCAGCAGAATGCCCATGCGCAGTGTCGACAACTATTACGTCGACGCCAGCATTTATAAGCAACTCTATACGTGTTTCAGTATTTTCACCTACCCCTACTGCTGCACCTACTCGTAATTGACCCTGAGAATCTTTATTAGCTTTCGGGTGAGTGGTGTTTTTGACAATATCTTTAACAGTAGCTAAGCCACGCAGCTCGAACTTATCGTTAACTATAAGAACGCGCTCTAACCTGTGCTTATGCATTAGTTCCTGAGCTTGTTCGAGTGTTGCACCTTCGGGCATAGTTACAAGCCTATCTTGTGGTGTCATGACCTCGCGCAACGATAGATCTAGTCTATTTTCAAAACGCAAGTCACGATTAGTAACTATTCCTACTAGGATGCCATTCTCAACCACCGGAAGGCCTGAGAACCCATGCTGACTTTGCAGTTCTATGGCATCCCTGACAGTCATGCTGGGGTTCACTGTAATAGGATCTATTACTATGCCAAACTCGTGACGCTTTACGCGTGCCACCTCACGCGCTTGCGCCTGCGGCGATAAGTTTTTATGAATAATACCTATACCACCCTCCTGTGCCATGGCTATAGCCATACCTGACTCGGTAACGGTGTCCATAGCAGCAGATGCTAAAGGTATATTGAGGGTGATTTCACGCGTGAATTTAGTTACTAATGACGTGTCGCGCGGTAAAACATCGGAATAAGCTGGTACCAGCAACACATCGTCAAAGGTTAAACCTTTTTGGATAAGACGCATAAATAAGCTCCACACACAAAGGTTAATTATACGCCCCTATACAGATTTGCCCAACTATTTCATCCAAACTCTGGCATTTTGAAACATGCGCATCCAGGGTGTAAAACCTCCTTTCTTACTCGATAAAATGCCTGGGTCTGAGTCTGACCATTGATGCGGAGCCCATGATATTGATACAGATTCCCGTCTTCATTTC
>JAJYRX010000195.1 GCA_021793875.1 Pseudomonadota bacterium | reverse complement strand
GTTAGCTTGAAGTTATTACCTGATAACCCGAGTTAGATAAACTTATTTTCCAAGGTGGTTATCTGGGTCAACGTCAATACCGGCTATTGCTTGTAGTGCTGCCATATCAAGTATTTGAACTTCCCGTTGTTTGATTCTTATAAGATGCTCGCGGGCAAACCTTGATAGTAAGCGGCTAACAGTTTCTAACGTTAAGCCCAGGTAATTACCAATTTCTTCTCGGCTCATTCTAAGTATGAAGTCGCGGGATGAGTATCCGAGCGCTGCAAGCCTGCTAGATATGTTCAGAAGAAATGCAGCTACCCGTTGCTCAGACCTTAAGGTACCAAGAGTCATAACCATTTGGTGAGAACGGTTTATTTCCATTCCCATAAGGCGGCGAAATTGTTGCTGCAGTATTGGCAGATGCGGCGATATTCTGTCTATATCGGCTACTCGAATTACGCATACCTCGCTGTCTTCAAGAGCAACTGCCTGCGATAAATGTTTAGAGTTACCTAAACCATCAATACCAATTATTTCACCAGGTAAAACAAACCCGGTAATTTGCATTTGACCTGAAGAGTCGTGCAATAGAATTTTCATGGCACCAGAACGCAGACCATATATAGCCTCTGCTTCATCACCCAAAGAGAATAGTTGTTTCCCTTTTGGTATGCGAACCCGCTCTTTAACGAATTCGTCCATAAGCGAAATATCGTGCTGCGACATACCTACTGGCAGGCATATATCGCTTAATATGCAAGAAGAGCAGCGGGAAGATTCAGGTGATATAGGAAATCTTTTCATATGTAAAGTATAAGCTATAGCTAATACTTTCGATAGAAAAAAGACATAATTTTAGAATGTCATCTATCTTGAAAAAATAGTTTTTAACCCTATTTAGGTTGTATTCGGGGCGTATATGCCCGCTACAACATATAGTGAATACAACCATGAGATACGATAAATTAACCACAAAATTCAAAGAAGCTTTAGGGGAAGCCCAGAGCCTGGCTACTCGTAATGACAACCAATACCTAGAGCCTGCTCACGTACTTGCAGCATTGTTGGCCGATTCCAACAGTGGGGCTGTAAGCTTACTAGCCCACGCTGGTGCAGCAGTCAACAAAATTGTGCCTGCTATCAACCGACAAATAGAATCATTTCCTAAAGTTGTTGGTGCAGAAGGTCAAATGCAAGCCAGTCGTGACTTACAGGCAGCATTTGCTAGAACAGATAAGGAAGCTGCTAAGCGTCAAGATGAATACATAGCAAGTGAACTTTTCCTATTAGCTTTGCTTGACGACAAGGGTGAAACTGGTCGTATATTGCGTGACGCAGGTTTACAACGTAAGCCTTTAGAGGCAGCAATAGAGCAATCGCGTGGGGGTGAGTCTGTAACCGATGCTGATTCAGAATCACGCCGTGATGCCTTAGCAAAATACACAACCGATATGACTGAGCTTGCTCGTCAAGGAAAGTTAGATCCTGTTATTGGTCGTGACGATGAAATAAGGCGTGCCATTCAAATATTACAGCGTCGCACCAAGAATAACCCTGTGTTAATTGGTGAGCCAGGTGTAGGAAAAACTGCAATTGCTGAGGGTCTGGCACAGCGTATTGTTAACAACGAAGTACCTGAAACGTTAAAAGGTAAAAAGGTTTTAGCACTAGACTTGGCGGCGCTATTGGCTGGCGCTAAGTATAGGGGCGAATTTGAGGAACGCCTAAAAGCTGTTCTTAAAGAGCTTTCTATGGATGATGGGCGTAATATAGTCTTTATAGATGAGCTCCATACTATGGTGGGGGCAGGCAAGGCAGAGGGTGCAATAGATGCCGGTAATATGCTAAAGCCCGCTTTAGCACGTGGTGAACTTCATTGCATAGGAGCAACTACTCTAGACGAATATCGCAAGTATATTGAAAAAGATGCAGCACTTGAACGACGTTTCCAGAAGGTGCAAATAGATGAGCCTAACGTAGAGTCAACTATTGCCATACTTCGTGGGCTACAAGAACGTTACGAACTGCACCATGGCGTTGACATAACAGATCCAGCCATTGTGGCAGCTGCTGAACTTTCTAATCGTTATATTACCGATCGTTTTTTGCCAGACAAGGCTATAGACCTAATTGATGAGGCTGCAGCCAGAATTCGCATGGAGATTGATTCCAAGCCAGAGGTAATGGACAGATTAGACCGACGCATAATACAGTTGAAAATTGAGCGTGAAGCGGTCAAACGAGATACTGATGATGCATCTGTCCGTAGGCTTAAGGCAATTGATGATGAGCTCCTTGAGCTACAGCGTGAATATAACGATTATGAAGAAACCTGGAAGGCAGAGAAAGCTGCCGTGCACGGGTCTCAAAGCGTTAAAGAGGAAATAGAGCAGTTAAGAGCCCAGATGGCCGAGCTGCAACGAAAAGGTCAATTCGATAAGCTTGCCGAGCTACAGTACGGTAAATTGCCAGAGCTGGAGGCTCGCTTACAGGCTGCTGAATCGTCCAAACCGGAGCATGATTCCGATAAACCAAAACTTCTGCGTACTGAAGTTGGGGCTGAGGAAATAGCCGAGGTGGTATCCAGAGCAACAGGCATACCTGTATCTAAAATGATGCAGGGTGAACGTACCAAGCTGCTTGAGATGGAAAAGGTATTAGAGCAGCGGGTTGTTGGCCAAAATGAGGCTGTTACTTTAGTATCCGATGCCATTCGAAGAGCACGCTCAGGACTCGCTGATCCCTCTCGACCCGATGGCTCTTTCCTGTTCCTGGGTCCAACTGGAGTAGGTAAGACAGAGCTTACCAAAGCTTTAGCTAGCTTTTTGTTCGATTCCGAAGACCACTTGGTTCGTATTGATATGAGTGAGTTTATGGAGAAACACTCAGTAGCTAGACTTATTGGTGCTCCTCCAGGCTATGTAGGTTACGAAGAAGGTGGCTACCTCACAGAGGCCGTTCGTCGTAAACCCTATAGCGTAATACTATTGGATGAAATTGAGAAAGCTCATCCAGATGTATTTAACATATTACTGCAGGTGCTGGACGACGGTAGGCTTACCGATGGCCAGGGGCGTACGGTAGACTTCCGTAATACGGTAATAATTATGACATCCAACTTAGGCTCTCAGCACATACAAAATATGTCTGGTGAAAGTTATGCTGCTGTGAAAGAGGTTGTATGGGAGGAAGTGAAAATGCACTTCAGGCCCGAATTTCTAAACCGTATAGACGAAGTAGTGGTGTTTCATTCCCTTGATGAAGCACATATTGCTTCTATTGCCCGTATACAGTTGCAGCTCTTGGCTGAAAGGCTTGCTGATAAAGATATGGTTTTGGACGTATCTGACGATGCAATAGCTCAGCTAGCCAAAGCAGGTTTTGACCCAGTTTTTGGCGCAAGGGTA
>JAJYRX010000194.1 GCA_021793875.1 Pseudomonadota bacterium | reverse complement strand
GGAGCTCCACCTGGGCCTGAAGGGTCATCAACCAAAATTCACTGGAGTGAAGCCCACCAAGATCTGCTTGAGTTTGCCATGTCTATTATTCATGACTCCCCAAACGATATAGCAACAGAAATGGAGCTGGAATACAGTTATTTATGGTCTCGTGCTGAAACCATACTTGCTGGCACTTCAGAAATACAACGCAATATTATTGCAGAAAGATTATTAGGTCTTCCACGCGTATAAGGGGTCAATATGAGCAGTACACTAAACCCACTAGACAAAGACATGCGCGACGCTGTGCGTACTTTTTTTAAAAGCGAGTGCACACCGAACACAATAAGAAACTTACATAATGGCGAAAATACCGGATTATCAGACTTATGGTCCGAAATACATAGCATGGGCCTAAGCATTGCTCTTGTTCCAGAGCACATGGGCGGACTTGGTATGGGGATGGTGGCGGCCGTACAAATAGCCGAAGAAGCTGGCAGCTGTTTAATGCCACTACCATTATCTGACGCAATCTTGGCCGCTCCAATATTATTCGAAATGCTGGACTCATTTCCTATTAATTTGCAGGAACAGATTAACTCGGTTTATAGCGGGGCTGATTTTATACAGATTGCTACACCTTGGGGCAACAATCATTGGCGCACAACGACATCATATAGCAGCAAGTTGGTAATAAAGCCCGATAACAGTAACCTTGACTTAGTATCTATTAAGCGAGCAGACACACACACTGGCATAGATAAAAGCATGCCTTTTGGTATATTTTCTAATAACGGTTTTAATTTACTGCACAATCTATACGACGAACAAATTGACAAGGTTAAATTATTAGTTCAAAAGCACAGGCTTATGCAAATGTCCGAGCTGCTTGGTGTAGCCCATAAAGCTCTTGACCTTGCCATTGAGTATGCATGTGAAAGAGAGCAGTTTGGCAAACCAATAGGAGCTAATCAAGCTATAAAGCACAACCTTGCAGATAGGTGGATGCAAATTGATAACGCAAGGCTAGCTATTGCCCATGCTGCCAAAAGCCTTGATAACAACTCGGATGACAAAGAGTTTAATTTGGATGCTGCACAAATACTAAGTATAGAAGCAGGTAACAAAGTAACGGCATATTCAGTGCAAGTATTTGGTGCAATGGGAATAACATGGGAATGCGATGTTCACCTATATTTGAAGCGTAGTAAGCACTTACAAGCACTTCTAGAAAAAAACAACACTATGGGTACTATTTATGCACGTATTTGGCAACATGACTTTTGTAATTAATGCAATATTGTCATATACTTAGCGAATAAATTCCTGTGTAAAACATAATTTGTATCGCTTTAACGATCAAACAAACAGCATCTCAGGAGAGTCCCGTCATATCGGGCGCCGATGGAGCAACCGCCCCGGAAACTCTCAGGCAAAAGGATTGCGGTGCTGTAAACAAATCTGGAGAGCAAGTGCCCAACAGGCACTCACCGAAGGGGAACTGCATATTACAGGGTATGCATAATCTCTCAGGTACCCGCGACAGATGGGGCACAACCTTTTCTTATCATAGAAAAGGCTGATGAATCTGTTATCTTAGGGGCTCTTATGACTCATATTGCAGTACTTGGCGCCGGAATTTCCGGAGTCACCACAGCTTACTCTCTGGCATTGAAAGGCTATAAAGTAACGGTGTTTGAGCGTTTACGCTACCCCGCTATGGACACCTCTTTTGCTAATGGTGGACAACTATCTGCATGTAATGCAGAGGTATGGAACAACATAGGCACAATAGTAAAAGGCCTGAAATGGATGACAAGGCGTGACGCCCCCTTGTTAATGAACCCAAAACCATCTTGGCACAAATATAGCTGGATGGCCGAATTTGCACGCCACATAACCAACTATCGCTCCAACACTATAAAAACCACTCGTATGGCAATTGCCGCTAGGGAACACCTGTTTCGCATAGCTGAAGAAGAAAACATAGATTTCGATCTTGAGCGTCGCGGTATATTGCACGTATATCACAACGCTGAAGAATTTGAAGATGCAAAAAAAGTTAATGCACTTCTAGTAGAGGGCGGCCTTGAGCGTAACCCCGTTACCAATGAAGAAATAAAGTCTATAGAGCCATCATTAAAAGGTGATTACTACGCAGGCTTTTACACACCATCCGATTCCACCGGCGATATACACAAGTTTACCGTAGGGCTAGCAAAGGCCTGTGAAGCTCGTGGGGTAACCTTTACCTTTGATGCTGAAGTAAGCTCCATAACACCTAAAGAAGACGGTGTTCGTATAGACTGGCACGATGCTACTGCTCCTGCCGGAGTTCCTGCAGAAGGCCACTCGGCAAACTTTGATGGTGTAGTTATATGCGCCGGATGCGCTAGCAGAAAATTTGCTAAATCAGTTGGCGACAGGATAAATATTTATCCTGTAAAAGGTTATTCAATTACCGTAAATATTAATGATGAGAATAGCTGGCATAAGGCACCATACGTAAGTCTGTTAGATGAAAGTGCCAAAATAGTAACCAGTCGCTTGGGAGATAAGCGTTTGCGTGTAGCAGGAACTGCGGAATATAACGGCTTTAACCGAGACATACGGGCTGACCGAATAGAGCCATTGGTGCGATGGACCCGTGAAAACTTTGAAATCGAAACAGAGCATGTAGTTCCATGGACAGGCTTAAGGCCAATGATGCCAGACATGATGCCAAGGGTACAGCGCGGTAGTAAACCTAACGTATATTACAACACCGGACATGGCCATCTAGGCTGGACTCTTAGCCCTATAACAGCCGAAATGCTGCTTGAACTGGTAACACACGACCATCCAATATAAGGCCCCATCATTACGTTAAATTTACCAGGAAGATAAAAACCGGCAGTTATAGCTGCCGGTTTTTTTAATATTGCCCTGTACTGTAAACAGAACCTAAGTAGCAACAATTGGCTTAGGCGTTCCTCTCAAGCGTTTATAAGCTACGAATAACACCATTAGTATTGCAATTACCATACAGGTTCCACTAATTGGCCGTGTAAAGAAAACCGTCATATCACCACGCGAAAGCAAAAGTGCACGCCTGAAGTTTTCTTCAAACATAGGCCCAAGAACGAAGCCCAATAGTAAAGGGGCCGGTTCAAACCCTAGCCTGGTTACTGCATAGCCAAACACTCCAACCAACAGCACTACCCATATGTCGAATAGGTTGTTATTACCGCTAAACACACCTATGCATATAAAGAAAAGTACAGCTGGATAAATAAACCTATAAGGCACGGAAAGCAGACGCACCCATATGCGGATCAATGGTAGGTTTAAAATCATTAACAGCAAGTTTCCTATCCAAAAACTTGCTATAAGACCCCAGAACACTGTTGGGTGCTCTACCATAAGTTGAGAT
>JAJYRX010000193.1 GCA_021793875.1 Pseudomonadota bacterium | reverse complement strand
ACCAGACTATCAACCTTGACGCCACACAATATCGCAAGATTATCTTGAGACATAGTGTTTATTTTATCGATATTTTTAAGCAAATTTCGCAATTCACTGGTAAGCCTATTAGTGGCCTTCAGCTGTAATGCAAAGCATTCAGCTAGATTACGAGCTCCAACTCCTGCTGGCTCAAGGTTTTGCACTAGATAGAGGGCCTGCTCTAGTTTCTTTACTGGCAGCTCTGTAACTGCGGACAGGTCATATAAAGGTATGCGCAGATAACCAGATTCATCCAATGAGTTTATGATTGCGTAAACTGATTTCTTGGCAATGACATCAAGCTTAAACAAAGCAGCTTGTGCACTTAAATGTTGAGCTAATCCTATAGGCTGCGCCACTGACTCAATGATGTATGGCTCATCACTGGAACCATCAATAACATGGCCTTTATTGTGATGTTTTGCTTTCAAGAAAGGGTTTTGTTGCAGTTGCGCTCTTACTATACCATTCAGATCCTCCAAACTAGCAGCTAATATATCTATGGCTTGCAACCCCCTTTGCGTAATGTTCTGACCAAGACTTACTTTCGGTACTTGTTGCAGCTGTGCTCTCATTCACCTGCACCCCCCAATACATTACTTTCCTTTATCAACAAACGTTTTAACAATCTCCTTAGTTTCAGGTCGCATAAAAGCCTCTATTGTGGCATTCTGCTCCAATTGAATAGCATGCCATAACTTCTGACCAAGCTCACTATTTATTGTTTTTTTCATCTGTGCAACAGCCGGCCTCGATGACTTTTCTGTAATTCGGTTAGCAACCTCTATGGCTTTCTCCACATGCTGCCCTTCTCTTACCACCCAGTTCACCAAACCAAGCCTGTGTAAAGTGCCTGCATCCTGGCGTTCACCTAATAAAAACAGCTCCATAGATTTTTGATGTCCTATAGCCTTAGGCAGCAAATAGGTTACTCCGCCCGTGACAAAAAACCCCCATTTAAGCTCGGGAAAAAATGCAATAAGACTGTCTGCAGCCACCACCATGTCACAGTTAAGCAGCCATTCAAAACCTCCTCCCACAGCGTAGCCGTGAATTGCACCAATTACTGGTTTATCGCATCCCATAATTAAGTGAGTCACTCTCTGTATATCCTGAATATGAGACCGTACCGATGCCGAACTTACATTAGTCCAGTCAAAATCTTTAAGGTCGTCGCCTGCACAGAACGCACGCCCCGCACCTGTAATAACCATCGCTTCGGTATCTGGGTCATTTATTGCATCTTGTAAGATAAACTCAAATTCGTGCAGCAAGCGAGTACTCAATGCATTTAGACGGTCAGGGTTATTAAGCGTTATGAGTCTGGTTTTACCTCGCTGCTCATGTAATACATATGCCATATAGCTATATCCTTTCTATTAACTGAGTTTTACCTGCGGTGCGTGGTAAGGTATCAGCCGGTATTAGGGTAACTTTTGCAGATGCGCCTGTTACCTTCTTAATTGATTGCTCCAAAGATAAGGCGGCAACCTTCCATTCGGTTTTTTTTAGACTTCTAGCTGCTTCAACTTTAAGCGATATGTAGTCCCATGGCCCTTTGCCAATGAGCTGAATACGGAATTCCCCCGTAGAGATATCAATATGTTGACGTATGGCTTCTTGGATGGCGCTTGGAAAAACATTAATACCACGCACGTTAAACATATCGTCCGTACGTCCCACCACCCGAAAACGCCAACTGGTTCTACCAGACGCAGATGGCTCGGATTGGGTAACAGTTATAAGGTCTCGGGTTCTGTAGCGAATCAAGGGCTGGCACTCTTTACGCAAATGTGTACACACAAGCTCGCCCGTATTGCCTTCCACAACTGGAAGACTTACACCATTGGCGTCAATTAACTCTACAAAAACCGCATCAGAAGCGTGAAAGCATAGGTCATTGGATGTTGTGGTTTGACTGGCTAATATGCTCATTACCTCTGACATGCCGTAATTAGCATTGCGAACAGCAAACCCCCATGTGTTTTCCAATTTGCTTCTGAAATTAACGTCGTCCAGACCAGCCTCGCCACCGAATAACGCTAGCTTTAAGCCCAAATCCTTAGGTTCAAGGCCGCGCTGCTCAAGACGCTGTTCTAATAGGGCTGGGTACGATGGTGTACATGAAATAGCATTTATTCCAAGGTCAAGAATCGTATCCAAAAGCTTATCAACATTACCAACACCAAATGGCACAACACTCGCACCGGTAGCCTCCAGGTTTAAATGATCAGTAAGACCACCTGTCCATAAACAGTAATTAAGGCAATGAACCACCCTATCACCAGGACGCAATCCAGAAGCATAGAAAGCACGGCCACCAACTCGCGATATCCAACTAAGGTCATCACGAGTGTTTGCAAGTATTAATGGTTTACCCGTAGTACCAGATGTGATTTGAACACGTGTTACTTTATCTAAGTCGCAAGCTGCATAGTCGCCATACGGATAGCTGCTTTCTTGACTTATACGTAACTCATCCTTATCAGTAAAGGGAAGCTTCTCCAAGTCTTCCAGAAAAACATTTGCATTGTCTGCTAAGTTTCCAAGCTTACGTTTATAAAACTCTGATTGACTCCTAACATATTCCCACTGATGACGCCACAAATTATCCTGCAATCTACGTATCTCCGTCTGAGAAAGCGTTTCAAATTCTGGATGTAACATGCTCATCGAAACAACTCCACTAAACCCAAAGATAAAACTGGTATAAAAGTAACTGCCAACACTGCAGGAAGGGCTCCGAATGCTAAAAATATCATTGTGGGCTTAATATATTGATAGACTGGTGTTTTTCCGTGTACCATTCCGGCAAGATAAAGCATAGGGGCTACAGGTGGTGTAAGATTACCCAAAGAAAGATTGAGAACAGAGATTGCTGCAAAGTGCACCGGGTCTACACCAAGTGATACAGCTACCGGCATAATTAAAGATGCTGATAATATATTTCCCGATATGTCGTCTACGAGCATACCAATCACTAACAGTATTAAGTTAATCAGCAATAATGCTTTCCACTTGCTATCAGTAAACCCGGTAATTCTTTCAGCCAAGGTTTGAGGTACACCGTCAAGTATCATGACTCTGCCTATTATTGTTATTACAAACAATAACAACACAATTGCTCCTGCAAGCAGCATCGACTCCCATAGCCCCTTGTATAATTGACGAATAGACAAGGCTTTATAGATAAGCAAACCTATAACTATGGCCACAAAACATCCAGCAGCTGCAGCTTCAGTAGCAGTAAATACACCACCATATATGCCACCAAGCACTATTATTGGCAGCAATAGTGCAAATGCAGACTTTTTAAACGAAGACCAGATTGAGTCGTATTTATAATGCTGACTCGTATCCTTCAAGCTATCAAATAAAGAGCGCTTGTGCTTGCGCA
>JAJYRX010000192.1 GCA_021793875.1 Pseudomonadota bacterium | reverse complement strand
GCGTCCTGCTGGGGGACGGATTTCTAGCATCATCAACTGTGTCTCTCACAACTGGGAATGAGGATGTAATAAACAGGGCTATATCATGTGCCAATGATATAGGCGTAAAAGCCACTTTCGTAAAAACGAAAAGAAGAGTTTCAGAAATAAAATTTTCTAAGTTCAAGAGAAACTCTTTCATACAAAACAACCTAACGTTGATTTTGATGGACCTAGGGCTTCATGGGTCTAAGTCTGGAGATAAATTCATACCAAAAGAATTTCTTACTTCAGACAGGAACGATAGACTGGAGCTGCTGGCTGGGCTTCTAGATACGGATGGAAGCCTGTGCAGGTCTGGGTACGACTACATTTCTAAATCTGAATCGCTGGCAGATGATATTGTTTTTTTATGCAGAAGCCTAGGTTTTGCCGCGTACAAGACAAAAACAACAAAGGGGTGTCAAGGTGGATTTTCGGGAGTTTACTATAGGATTTATATTTCAGGTGACTGTTCTGTTATACCGTGCATAACCTATAAAAAATCACCGCCTAGAAAGCAAATTAAAAATGTACTGGTGACTGGATTTTCATTAGAAGAAGTTGGTCCTGATAAATATTACGGGTTCACTGTTGATAAAGATAGTCTTTATGTAGATGGGTATTTCACGGTTCACCATAATTCGGGGAAAACGGCTGTTGCGTGCCATATGATGGCAGAAGCACGTTCTAGAGGGTTAAGATCTGTTTTTATGGTCCATCAGAATGAATTGTTAAATCAAACATCTAAAAGCTTATGGAAAAATAAAATAGAGCACGGACTGATAGCTTCAGGTAAAGCTAAAACACCTCTGCCAGTGCAATTAGCGTCAGTTATGACTCTCAAAAATAGAATTTCGAGTTACGATGAGCCGGATTTGATCATAATAGATGAAGCGCACCGTGCTTTGGCGCCTACATATCAGGAAATACTAAAACAATGGCCTAATGCCTACGTGGTCGGACTAACCGCTACGCCGCAACGCACCGATGGGAAAGGCTTAGATCACATATTTAAAGATATAGTCCTCGGGCCATCAATTCAATTCTTAATGGATCAGGGCTATTTATGTGATTATGAGCTTTACGGAGTACCTCAGCTTGCCGATACATTTAACATAAAAACAAAAGCCGGCGATTATGACGCAAAACAAGCTGAGCAAGAACTTAATAGGCCTCGCATCACGGGTGACGCTGTAGATCATTATAGAAAACTAGCCAATGGGCGGCCGATGGTTGTTATGTGCACCACGGTAAAGCACGCTGATGATGTAGCACTGGCGTACAATCAATCTGGAATAGCTGCAAAAGCACTGCATGGTGGAATCAAAAACAGAGACGATATACTGAAAGAGTTTGAGTCTGGCAAGTTTAACGTTCTTACCTCTGTAAACCTTATGATTGAAGGTGTTGACTTGCCTTTTTTGTCAGCCGTTCAGTGGTTAAGGCCTACGCAATCAATCGTCGTTTACATGCAGGGAAACGGCAGAGGGTTAAGACCGCATAGCAATAAAGATAATCTTGTCATACTGGACCATGTGGGAAACTGGCAAAGGCACGGTATGCCGTGCGAAAACAGAGAATGGCTACTCGCTGGCAGAAAAAAAAGATCACGCGGAAAGCAAGAAAACCTATCAGTGCAGACATGCCAAGAATGCTACTTTACCTTTAGGTCAGGTGTGCATACGTGCCCGCACTGCGGCGCACCAGTTGAATTCAAAAAAAGAGAAATAGAAACCATTGATGGGGAGCTAAAAAGAATAAAAGAAGCAGCAGCTAAAAAAGAACGGCGACAAGAGCAAGGCAGAGCAAGAACAATAGAGGAGTTAGTGGAATTAGGAATCAGAAGAGAGCTGAAAAATCCTGCCTATTGGGCTGCAACCGTGTATGCTTCTAGGCAAAAAAGACGTCCAACACCTAGTGAATTAAAACAAGCGTATCAGCACGCTAAGGGCATGAAATGAGCAAGCCAGAACATATAATTCAAGCCGAAATACAGTTATACCTATCTGACAACGGCGTACCGGTTTTTAGAAATAACGTAGGTGCATACACAACCGAACAAGGTTATTATGTAAAATACGGAGTTGGAGGAATAGGGGGATCTGATTTAATTGGAATTTCACCCGTTACTATAACTCCTGCTATGGTAGGAAAAACCATAGGAGTTTTTACAGCAATAGAAGTTAAAACGAAAAAAGGAAAACCAACAAAACAACAAAGCAAGTTCATACAGTCAATAAAAAATCAAGGCGCCATTGCTGGCATAGCAAGAAGCCCTGAGGATGCTTTAAATATAATCAAGAAGTTCAAACCATAAGGAAATAACGATGCAAAACGTCGATTGCGATCACGTTGGACACCGTGTTTACGTCAGAAGAACATTTGCCAACGGGTCAACTCATTACGGTATTCAGTGCCTTAAATGCTTATCAATCGTAAAAGATGATAGGCACAACAAAAGGCCATGGATAAAAGCTCAAGAAATACCATCAGGCAGAGCTGTGTATGAATACATTGATCCGGAGCAAACAAAATGACAAAAACAACAGCATGGTACGCTAAACAATACATAAAGCAATTTAACCTGGCTATCGTACCGATCGAGCCAAAAAGAAAATATCCACGCACTAGGGATTGGGGTAATAAAGTTTTAACGTGCCCAGATGTAGCAGAAGCTTTTTTTACTAAAAATCCAGACTACAACATGGGTATGGCCCTACATCAGTCTAAGATATGCTCTATAGATATAGACTGCTACGAGTCGTTTTCTATTATTTGCGATGCTTTAGGAATAGACCTAAAAGAGCTGATAGATAGCACACCAACCATTCAAGGGAAAGAGCCTGGTCTTAGAATCGAGTTTAGAGTGCCAGAAGGCTTAGATTTGCCTTACGTGAAGCTTAATTGGAGACCTAAATCAGACCCTACGGGGGAAATACATAAAAGCCTTTTGCATCAAGCAAGAGAAGCAAGAGACGAAGGTAATACAGAGCTGGAAGAAGAGCTAAAACAAGAAGCTAAAAAGCACGCTATGTATACCGTCTTTGAGCTTAGATCAGCTACTGATGGAAGCCAAAAGCAAAACGTACTGCCGCCGTCAATTCATCCTGAAACAAACAGTCCGTATAAGTGGGTAACGCAACCACAGAAAGACTGGCCAGAGCCGCCTAAGTGGCTGATTTCATTGTGGCTTGAGTTCGATAAAATAAAAACTCAAATGATGGCCGCGTGTCCGTGGGTAAACCTGGATGATCTTTATAAAAACAAACCGAAACAAAACAATAAATCTGTTACGTACAACGGATCAGGGGGCGGTCTAGCTACTGTTGTCAATAGATACAATAACGAGAAAAATGTAATATCAGAAGCTGAAAATTACGGGTATAAGCTAAAAGGCAAAAGGC
>JAJYRX010000191.1 GCA_021793875.1 Pseudomonadota bacterium | reverse complement strand
CCAATAGATAGTTTTCACGACATGCGCTCAGCAATGTGCATTCTACTTGAACAGCAAGGTGTTCCAGTAGAAATACATCACCATGAAGTAGGCGGTTCAGGGCAGCTAGAAATTGGCACTAAGTTTTCTACTCTTGTTCAAAGAGCAGATTGGAACCAGATACTCAAGTACACAGTACATAATGTGGCTCATGTTTATGGAAAAACAGCTACGTTTATGCCCAAACCTGTAGTCGGTGAGTCTGGCTCTGGCATGCACGTTCATCAGTCAATTTGGAAAGATGGTAAAAATCAGTTTGCAGGAGATGGTTACGCAGGTTTATCAGAGTTTGCACTTTACTATATAGGGGGGCTAATTAAGCACGCACGTGCACTTAATGCACTTACAAACCCCAGTACAAACTCATATAAACGTCTTGTTCCACATTTTGAAGCACCAGTTAAGCTTGCTTATTCCGCACGTAACAGGTCAGCATCTATACGTGTTCCGTATACAAGTGACCCAAAGGCGCGTCGTGTAGAAGCCCGATTCCCTGATGCGATGGCAAACCCTTATCTTGCATTTTCCGCCTTGCTTATGGCTGGACTCGATGGAGTTCAAAATAAAATTCATCCTGGTGATGCGGCTAATAAGAATTTGTACGATCTACCGCCAGAAGAAGATGCCGCAATGCCAACAGTATGTAACTCCCTTGAAGAGGCTATAGAGGCGCTAGATCAAGATAGAGACTTTCTAACTAGGGGTGGTGTATTTAGTCATGACATGCTTGATGCTTATATTGAGCTAAAACAGTCAGAAATAGATCGTTTAAAGATAACCACACACCCAGTAGAGTTTGATATGTATTACAGCCTATAAGCTCTAGTACAATGCGCATTGCATTAATTATGTTAATTGTAATTTGATTTTTATCTAACCAACCCCATGTATCATTGGGTATTCTTAATTTGTTAGCATTTTAAAGATATTATTTCCTTATGGCAGCTTTTAATTCGGAACAGGTTCTCAGCGTACGACACTGGAATGACACTCTATTTTCTTTTACTACAACCCGTGATAGCGCATTAAGATTCACAAACGGTCATTTTGTAATGATAGGCCTAAAAATTGATGGCAAGCCACTAATGCGCGCTTATAGCATGGTGAGTGCTAATTATGAGGAAAATTTAGAGTTTCTAAGTATAAAAGTTCCGGATGGGCCGCTAACCTCAAGACTTCAACATCTACAGGTTGGTGACGAGATACTAGTTAGCAAAAAGCCAGTTGGTACTTTAGTTGTTGATGACTTGCGCCCGGGCAAACATTTATATTTATTTGCCACAGGAACCGGTCTAGCTCCCTTCATGAGTATCATAAAAGATCCAGATGTTTACGATAGATTTGAGAAGGTGATACTGCTGCATGGGGTTAGATTTAAAAGCGAATTAGCTTACTACGACTTCATAACTACTGAATTGCCAAATAACGAGTTTTTTGGCGACATCATCAAAGAAAAATTAATCTATTATCCTATGGTCACGAGGGAGACTTGGCGAAATCAGGGTCGTATAACTCACGCAATAGAAAGCGGTCAGCTCTTTAAAGATATTGGCTTACCTGAAATAAATCCTGAAACTGATAGAGGCATGATTTGCGGTAGCCCCGCCATGCTTAAAGATATTTCATCTTTGTTAGATGAGCGTGGTTTTGAGATTTCACCAGGAGTAGGTCAATTAGGCGACTATGTAATTGAGCGAGCTTTTGTAGAAAAGTAACTATAAAATCAGTATATTACACGTTAAACTTAAAGTTTTGAGGTTTTATGTCTAAACAAATAATTCACACGGAATCATCTCCAGCTGCTGTTGGTCCATATTCACAGGCTGTTGTATCTGGGCCTGGAAAAATGGTTTTTTTATCCGGACAACTCGGCCTTGATCCAGAGTCTGGTGAGCTAGTTTCTGATAACTTTGAGGCTCAAGTCAGGCAAGCGTTTAAAAATATGCAGGCCGTAATAGAGGCAGCTGGTGGAGATTTAAACAGCATTGTTAAGCTTACACTCTATTTAACCGACTTAAGTAAATTCGCTAGTGCCAATGCAATTATGGCTGAAATTGTTCCAGAGCCTTATCCCTCACGCACCACTATAGAGGTATCTGCCCTCCCTAAAGGTGGCCAATTTGAGATCGAAGCAATAATAGTTGTGTAATAAAGCTGACAAGTCCACCAAAAAATTAACAGCTCAAGATAGTAAGTTTGCTAAACTTGGGCTGTTGTCTGCGTCTGATTTCATTACGCATTTACCACTACGATACGAGGACGAAACAGTAATACACAATGTGAATGAGCTTACCTCAGGTATTCATGCACAATTAGAGGGCAAAATTACTGATGTATCAGTCCAATACAAACCCCGTAAACAGCTTTTGGCTCGATTAACCGATAAAACGGGCAGCATATGGTTACGATGGTTATATTTTTATCCCGGTCAGGTTACCCATCTTAAAAGTCAACCAATAGTAAGAGCCATAGGTGAGGTTCGTAGAGGTTATAACGGGTTAGAAATTGTTCATCCACGATTAAACAAGGCTGGTACACCTTTACCTACAAGCCTCACGCCGGTGTATTCATCAACGCAAGGGCTGTCTCAACCATCTTTACGAAAAGCAATAGCTTTAGCGTTAAAAAGTGCTGATCTGTCAGAAACATTGCCAGAGGATATGGTGTTACGTTTTGGCCTAGTAGAGTTTGATAAGGCTATAAATACATTACATAACCCATCATCCAAAATAAATCAGTCCAGTCTTTTAAATCATACACATCCAGCATGGCAGAGAATAAAGTTTGATGAACTTCTAGCGCAACAACTAGCTCTTAATGCTGCTAGAAAAGCAAGGTATAAGTTAAAGTCACCAAAGATTGACAAAACCACTACATCACAAAATCTGGTTAATAGGCTTATAAGCTCTTTAAGTTTTAAGCTAACTAAGGCACAGTGCAAGGTTGTTGATGAGATTTTGCATGACCTTGGCTTGCCCCATCCCATGAATCGTCTACTGCAGGGTGATGTCGGTAGTGGAAAAACAATAGTGGCTACTATTGCTACCGCACAGATTATCGACATGGGCTTACAGGTTGCAATTATGGCTCCAACAGAGATTGTTGCTGAGCAACATTTTGAGAAAATATCTCATTGGCTTGCCCCCCTGGGGGTTAATTGCGCAATACTGACTGGTGGTATAAGTAGCTTAGAGCGCAAAAAAACTTTGACTAACATTAAGTCTGGCGTAGTTCGTCTTGTCGTAGGCACACAGGCACTCATTCAAGAAACAGTAGAATTTTGTAGTCTTGGTCTGGTAGTGCTCGATGAACAGCATAGGTTTGGTGTTGGTCAACGTTTAACCCTTAGCGATAAAGGTGAAACAAGTATAGGTTCAGACAGTGTAGTTCCGCA
>JAJYRX010000190.1 GCA_021793875.1 Pseudomonadota bacterium | reverse complement strand
TACCGAGCAGCACGGCAATACTCACTCTATTTTGTTAAATACTCGTTCGCCTCAAAGGTTGATAGCAATATCAAGCTATCCGTACAAAGAGAACTGTGAATATAGTAATACAGGGGTTAAGTGTGTAGTGCCTGAAAATCACTATTTCATGTTAGGCGATAACCGAGACAACAGCCTTGACAGCCGGTATTGGGGCTTTGTTCCCGATGAATACATAGTTGGGCGTGCATTTTTTATCTGGATGAACTTTAGCAAACCCAGCCGTATAGGTCGTTTCCAGTAATGAAAAAAACAAGTGCATTAGAGCAGCAATTAAATTATAAGTTTATAAATAGCAGGCTTTTGCAACAGGCGCTTACTCATAGAAGCCATAGTGCTTCACATAACGAACGTCTTGAGTTCTTAGGTGATGCGGTTTTGAATTTTGTAGTTGCATCTATGCTTTATGAGCGCTTTCAGAAACTCGACGAAGGTGATTTGTCGCGTTTGCGAGCCAACTTGGTAAAACAGGCTGCGTTGGCAGACCTTGCTAATAGCCTTAATTTATCAGATTACCTAAGGCTAGGTGAGGGGGAGCTTAAAAGTGGCGGGTACAGGCGCCCATCAATATTGTCTGATACGTTTGAAGCTATATTAGGTGCCATATATATTGATGGCGGTTATGGGGCTGCAGCAGCTGTTATAAACATGTTGTACGAGCCTATTGTTTCAGAAATAGACACTGTATCATTGGGTAAAGATCCCAAAACGCTTTTGCAGGAACTGCTGCAAGCGCATAAGCTTAATTTGCCCGAATATGAGGTAATTAGCACAACTGGTGCTGCCCACGATCAGCTTTTTGAGGTGCAATGTACTATTGCACAGTTGAATGTAAAAACAACGGCAAGCGGTGGAAATAGAAGGGCTGCTGAACAAGAGGCTGCGTCCAATGCTCTTAGTTCTCTGGCAGATCTAAACATTGTTACTGGCGGTGGCGCATCATCAGCACGTGCGGTTAAAACACTAGTTAAAGCAGACAAACACCAGGACAACCAATGACAAAAAATAGTACTTATTGTGGGTTCATAGCATTTGTAGGTCGTCCAAATGTGGGCAAGTCTACAATAATCAATGCACTTACCGGTGCGAAGGTTTCTATAGTCTCACGTAGGGCGCAAACAACCCGACATCGCATACATGGTGTGTATACAGATGATAACCGTCAGTTTGTGTTTGTAGATACTCCGGGCTTTCAAACAAGGCATGGAGGTGCCCTTAATCGCATGATGAATAGGGTGGTTACACAAACTCTTAACGATGTTGATGTGGTTGTTCACGTAGTTGAAGCAGGCAAGTGGACGCCAGAAGACGCCCGGGTCATAAGTTTACTGCCTAAGGGCAAAAGCGTTATTCTGGCTATAAATAAGGTTGATCAGATCAAGAATAAAGAAAGTATGCTTTCCTATATTCAAGATATATCATCTAGGTTCGATTACGCTGCTGTTGTACCAGTTAGCGGTTTGCGCGATATACAGATATCTAACCTTATGCAGGAAATATCAAAACGCTTGCCTAAAGCTGCGTTCATGTTCGATGAAGATGCGCTAACTGATCGCCCCATGCGTTTTTTAGCCGCAGAAATTATACGTGAGAAGGTATTTAGACTTACCGGTGACGAGCTTCCATACGGTTGTACAGCATATGTGGAACAATGGGAGGAAAACGATAGTGGCATACGCATATCAGCCTGTATACTGGTAGAAAAAGAAGGGCACAGGCCAATATTGTTGGGGTCTGGTGGCGAACACATGAAACGAATAGCAACAGAAGCACGTAAAGGTATTGAAGATCTCACCGAAAAGAAGGTTTTTTTGGATATATACATAAAAGTGCGCAAAGGGTGGTCCTCCCAGGAAAACATATTGCGCGAACTAGGCTATGACTAGCCGTAATAAACGTGTAATAGGCGAGCAGGCTTTTATGCTGCATGCCACTTCATGGCGTGAAACATCACTGATAGTTCAGTTAATCACAAGAGACTATGGAATTATTAGTGCGGTGGCCAAAGGCGCTAAGCGTCCCAACTCTGTATTACGTCCCGTTTTAAATGCTTTTCAGCCATTAAGTGTTAGTTGGAGCGGTGGTGGTGAGGTGAAAACCTTAATATCCGCAGAACCATATGGAATATTAGCTATGCGTGGCCAGTCATTCATGTCTGCGTGGTATATGAATGAGCTAATACTTAATCTTCTTGCACGAGAAGATCCTCATCCAGAATTGTTTGATGCTTATATGCAGGCATTAAAAGAGCTGGCTGAGCAACAGGACAACCCGGGCAAACGTGCTTACTCCCCGGCTTTAAGACAGTTTGAATGGGTTCTTCTTAAAGAAACTGGCTATGGCTTAGATGGTGATATGCCAGACTTTAATGATCACGGCATTGAGCGAAGCGTACGCCACAAAATACGCGACCGTATAGATGCCATAATATCCAGGCCTTTACGTACCCGTCAGGTTATGCGCGATCTTATGCGTGTAGACTCAAACACTCCCTAAGGTTTTTTATTTGCAATGAATAAAGGTATTGCTCTTTCAGTACTGGCCTCAGCACTGTTCGCTCTTCTATATTATTTTGTAACCCTTATGCATCCACTAAATGGTTACGAGTTGTTTTCTTGGCGAATTATTTTGGTAATGCCGGCGCTGGCTTTAGTAATTTCGCGTGCTAAAGCCTGGCCCAAGATTAAAAGCGTAAAGGCAAAAGTGCTAAAAGATTGGCGGCTAGCTGCTGGGCTATTGGCAAGCTCAGCATTATTAGGCTACCAACTTTGGCTTTTTGTCTGGGCTCCAGTAAATCAGAAGGCTCTAGAGGTGTCATTAGGGTATTTTCTACTGCCTTTTAGTATGGTGGTGGTTGGTCGTGTATTTTACTCAGAGCGGCTTAGTCGTACTCAGACCATAGCTATTGCAATAGCAGCTTTAGGTGTTATGCATGAGTTATATAACGTTGGGTATATATCGTGGGTAACACTATCTGTAATGATTGGGTATCCGCTATATTTCATGTTAAGAAGAAGTTTACCAACAGGTTCATCTGAAACTTTATGGTTTGACATGATTCTTATGATGCCAGTGTCAATAATCATACTTATGCAGCGTGATTACGGCTTGTTGGGACCTTTTATAGAAAACCCTTTGTTGCTGGTATCTCTTCCTGTTATGGGGGTAATAAGTTCAGTAGCGCTTGTGGCATATATGGCCGCAAGCCGATTACTACCATTGGGTCTATTTGGAATACTGAGCTATGTAGAGCCGTTACTTTTGTTTATAGTAGCTTGGCTACTACTTCATGAGCCTGTTGGAATGCAAGACATGTTCACTTATGGCCCTATATGGTTGGCCATAATGTTAGTGGCGTGGGAAGGGTTGCTTAGCTTGCGCCGACAAGTGCGCTATGCACGAAGAAAAGAAATTGAAGCA
>JAJYRX010000189.1 GCA_021793875.1 Pseudomonadota bacterium | reverse complement strand
TCTGATCACTTAATGGCATCAAGCGCAATACCATTTGTATTTCCGGCAGAAGTTATAAAGGTTGGCAGTCAAGCTCATTGGTGTGGTGATGGTTCTATGCGACAGCTTGCACCCATGAGCCCAGCTATACATCTAGGCGCCAGCAGAATAATGGTTATAGGTACGGCTTACGATGATGAAATACACCCAGATCACGCTCATAGCGAGTCCGAATATCCTTCTTTAGCGCAGATTGGTGGTCATGTTTTATCAAACATATTCATAGATAGCCTTGCTATGGATATTGAAAGAATGTCTCGTATTAACGAACTGCTTGCCAAAATGCCAGCAGATGGTTTAAAAAGCCAATCACTAAGGCCAGTGCAAAGTCTGGTTATTACACCAAGTGAGTCTCTAGATTTGCTTGCTCTTAAGCACGTTTCAGATATGCCGCGAGCAGCGCGTACGCTTTTTCGTGCAATTGGAGTGTCACCAAAATCGGTAAGGCCTACTGGTGGCGCATTAATTTCTTATTTGTTATTTGAAGCCAGTTATACGCAAGCCCTTATTAGTCTAGGACGTAAGGATTGCTTTAATCGTAGCCAAGAAGTAAAAGACTTTTTCAAGGAGTCATCCTAATGAGTGCATCGCAATCTCTGCAAAGCAAATTGATGAAAGGGGGCTTGCTAGACATTTCCGACCTTTCTGAGTCGTCTGTGCTTGACGTTGCACAGCATGCGGGCTTGGCGGCATTAGTTGCAGATTGCGACAGAGCCCGTAGTCTTTCTGCCATACTAAGAGCTGTAGCTAAAGCTGTTGATTTTCCCGAATTTTTTGGTAGTGACCTTGAAGCCTTGTATGACTGCCTTTGTGATACGGTTTCAGATCAAGATGTTGGTGTTTTTCTTTGGTTTGCGAAACTTCACACAGGGGACAATGTTATTGCAGAGCATGCTAACACCGTACTTCAGGTGTGTAACGATGTGGCTGAATATGCACAAAATAACGACAAAGTATTCAGTTTTTATATAGAGCATTCCGGACGGCACCCGGAAGAGGACTAGCCGCTCCAGTCAAGCAAGGCGGTACAAGCTGCAATTAATGCAATTCCTGCTGTTTCGGTACGCATAATTCTGTTGCCAAATAATACGACTTTGGCGCCATGTTGTTGTGCTAGCGCCACTTCTTCATCAGACCATCCGCCTTCTGGCCCAACCAAAAGGTTTACAGTTAATTGCTCGGTTTTTTTGCCATGCCACAAATGGGCCTGCTCTAGTACAACCTTATTAAATGGACTGCCACCTTCATGATGGCAAAGCAGTGTCAAGGCATTACTAGAGCAAGGTAGTTCAGATAGTACAGCGTCAAGCTTACACAGCGTGTTTACTTGCATAACACGGTTTCTTCCGCATTGCTCACTAGCTGACTGAGCAATGCGTTGCCAATGGGCAATGCGTTTTTCCAGCCGTTGACCATGTAGCTGCGTAACACTGTGTTTAGATGCAACAGGCCATAGGCTAGCAGCACCAAGCTCTACAGCTTTTTCTGCTATTAAGTCCATTTTGCTGCCTGACGGCAGGCCTTGAATCAGATTGACTGTTCCCAAAAGCTCAAGCTCTATGTTGTCGTGCTCAAGTATGTTTGCATAGGCATTTTTGTTTTCTATTATTAGGCTGGCAATATATTGTCCACCGTTTCCATTAAATAGAATTATTTTGCTATTACTTTTTAGCCTTAGAACTCTGACAGCATAATGAGCAATGCTTTCAGGAAGCTGTATAGTGTCGCCAGTTTTAAGAGCTGTAGGGTGAAAAAATCTTGGTGCGTTACTCATATGTTGCAAGTGTTAAAATGCAGGGCTGTTTACCTATAAGGTAGCTTATAAACCTTTCCTTCCAGAGTGTTTTAATGAGCCAGTCTAAAGCCCCAGAATTACAAATGGCAAATGCCATAAAAGCATTATCTATGGATGCAGTACAGCGTGCCAAGTCAGGCCACCCAGGAGCTCCTATGGGTATGGCGGAAATTGCAGTGGCGCTATGGGGGCGCCACCTGCGCCATAACCCTAAAAACCCATTATGGCCTAACCGTGATCGTTTTGTCTTATCAAATGGTCATGGCTCAATGCTGATATATTCTCTTTTGCATCTTACCGGATACAACCTTTCAATAGACGATATTAAAAATTTTCGTCAGCTACATTCCAAAACTCCTGGCCATCCAGAGGTGGGTTATACAGAAGGAATAGAAACAACAACAGGGCCCTTAGGTCAGGGTCTTGCTAATGCAGTAGGAATGGCGCTGTCAGAAGCATTGCTAGCAAAAGAGTTTAATCGTGACGGTCACAATATTGTAGATCACTTTACGTATGCTTTTGTTGGTGATGGATGCCTAATGGAAGGCATCTCGCATGAAGCCTGCTCATTGGCCGGAACACTTGGTTTGTCCAAGCTTATTGTCATATATGATGACAATGGAATTTCTATAGACGGTAATGTAAAGCACTGGTTTGCTGACGATACCGCAAAACGCTTTGAATCATACGGATGGAATGTTATTCGTAATGTAGATGGGCACAATATAGAAGCTGTTTCAATCGCAATACAACAGGCTCACAAAAATGCAGCTAATAATTCCGGACCAACAATAATTTGTTGTAGAACCGTCATAGGTAACGGATCACCTAACCTTGCGGGTTCAGAAAAATCCCATGGCGCACCGCTTGGCGAGTCAGAAATTGCTAAAACCAGACAAAACATTGGTTGGGACCATGAGCCGTTCAGTATTCCACAAAACATATACGATGCCTGGGATGCCACAGCTAAGGGCAAGCAACTTGAAGATTCCTGGAATATTAGGTTTGATAAATATAAAAACAGCTTTCCGGAGCTGGCTAAAGAGTTTATTAGGCGCATGAGTGGCTTGCTGCCCGAAAACTTTAAGGAAGAGTCTGACAAGTTCATATACTTGTGCAACGAGCAAGCGCAAACCGTAGCCAGTCGTAAGGCATCACAATTTGCTATACAAGCTATGGCCGGCTTTGTGCCCGAGATGCTTGGTGGCTCAGCTGACTTAACTGGATCAAACTTTACTGACTGGGAAGGTGTTAAAGCGGTGCGTGGTAGTGGAGCTGATCTACAGTTCGGTCAGCATATTAACTATGGCGTACGAGAGTTTGGCATGGCTGCAATAATGAATGGAGTAGCCCTTCATGGTGGTTACTTGCCGTTTGGGGGAACTTTTCTTACATTTTCAGATTACTCCCGCAATGCTATAAGAATGGCAGCTTTAATGAAGCAAAGGGTAATACATGTATTTACCCATGACTCAATAGGCTTAGGGGAAGATGGCCCTACACACCAATCAATAGAGCATGCAGCTAGCTTGCGCCTTATTCCCAACTTACATGTATGGCGTCCGTGCGACACAACCGAAACAGCCGTGGCGTGGCAGCAAGCTTTGCTGCGTCCAGCTAGTGTTGGTGTAAATATACAAAATGGTGGCCCTAGTGCCTTACTTCTATCTCGTCAGAACCTTCCCTTTAGATCGGA
>JAJYRX010000188.1 GCA_021793875.1 Pseudomonadota bacterium | reverse complement strand
GCACAGCAGGGCGCCCATGTGGTTATTAACGGGTTTGGTGAGCCTGAAGCTATTGAAGCAGAACGTGCAAGCCTAGAAGCAGAGTTCGGAGTTATGGCGCACTATATAGGTGCAGATCTCTCCGATGCCAAGTTAACACGTGATTTCATAGACGAAGCAGCGGGCAAGCTTGGTGGCATAGATATTCTTGTTAATAACGCAGGTATACAGCATACAGAAAGAATAGAAAGTTTCCCGGTCGATAGGTGGGACGCCATTATTGCCGTTAACCTATCTGCTGTTTTTCATGGTACTGCTCAAGCTCTTAAATATATGCAAAAACAGCAGTGGGGTCGCATAGTGAATATAGCTTCCGTGCATGGTCAGGTGGGTTCAATAAACAAATCTGCATATGTGGCAGCCAAGCACGGCGTAATTGGTTTAACCAAAGTTACTGCTCTTGAAAATGCCCAATTGGGTATTACCTGTAATGCAATATGCCCTGGCTGGGTACGTACAGTTCTGGTCGAGAAGCAAATTCAAGACAGAGCCGCTGAAAAAGGCATTGGTATAGAAGAAGCTGCTAAAGATCTTCTTTCAGAAAAACAGCCTAGTCTGCAGTTTGTGACACCAGAGCAAATTGGTGCCGCAGCTGTTTACTTATGCTCTGATGCTGCTGCTCAAATGACGGGCGTTAATTTAACACTAGATGGCGGGTGGACCGCTCAATAACAGGGTTTATATATGCTAATGCTGTTGTCACCGGCCAAAAAGCTAGATTACGACTCACCGGTCAGAACCAGTCTGTACACGCAACCACAGTTTATTGATAAGGCTGAAAAACTTATTAATATTTTGCGCCCCATGTCGGAGGCTGATCTATCTTCCTTAATGAAACTAAGCCCTGCTTTGGCAGAGTTAAATGTACAACGTAACCAGCAATGGCAGCCAGAGTTCACCCTAAACAACTCGCGCCAGGCTGTTCTGGCCTTTAATGGCGATGTTTACGAAGGTTTAGAGGCCGCCGGGTTGTCAGATAAGCAGCTTAAGTGGGCTCAAAAACACATGCTTATTCTAAGCGGGCTTTACGGTGTGTTGCGACCTCTAGATTTAATGCAGCCATATAGGCTTGAAATGGGCACCAAACTAAAAAACAGCGCTGGAACAAACCTTTACCAGTTCTGGGGAAGTACCATAGCCGAATACATTAATAATCATTTTGAAATGCAGTCGGTTAAAAACCCTATTGTTTTACATCTGGCCTCTGAAGAATATTTCAAAGCTGTAGATAAAAAAGTATTAAAGGCCAAGGTTGTGCAGTGTGTATTTCAAGATTATAAAAATGGTACCTGGAAGGTTATTAGTTTTAATGCTAAAAAAGCGCGCGGCTTAATGGCTCGTTACATTATAGAAAATCAGTGTGTCAGCCCCACCGAACTAAAAAAATTTAAGTCTGCAGGCTACGAATTTAATCAAGAAGAATCCACAGAAAGCAAATTAGTGTTCAGACGATTTGCGCAATAGCTAACAAACGGGTAAAGTTATCGCTTGTCTGGTCACTTTACCCTTGATCAGTTCAGAAAGGCACTTTTGCCCGGGCCATACGCCCGGTTTTTTGCGCCTGTATTACCTGCTTTTGGCAGCGCCACAAGTGCTGGCCATCAAGGCTTTTTAACGTAGGCCCCATGTTGCAGCGAGCTAAGCGGTCAGCTCCGTCGGGTGTCCGGGTGAATGGGTTTAGTAAATCCTGAAGCGCCGTGACATTTGGCAGTAGCCCGATCCAGGCTCAGTCATTAAATTGGCACCTATGGCATGCGAGGCAAGTTACTTAAGGAATACAAAAATGGAATTAAATGGCGCAGATATCGTCGTACGCTGTCTGGCCGAGCAGGGTGTTGAACATGTGTTCGGTTACCCTGGCGGTGCTGTACTTTACATCTACGACGCAATCTACCAGCAAGATCACTTCAAACACATACTTGTAAGGCATGAGCAGGCCGCAGTGCATGCAGCCGATGCCTACTCACGTTCGTCCAACAAAGTTGGGGTTGCTCTGGTCACTAGCGGTCCAGGGCTTACCAACGCGGTAACAGGCATAGCTACGGCTTATATGGATTCAATTCCTATGGTTATTATCAGTGGTCAGGTACCTACTGCAGCCATAGGTGAAGATGCATTTCAGGAATGCGATACCGTAGGTATTACCAGGCCTTGTGTTAAACATAATTTTTTGGTTCGCGATGTACGCGACCTTGCAGAAACCATGAGAAGGGCGTTTTACATTGCCACCACCGGCCGCCCTGGCCCCGTCTTGGTCGATATACCGAAAGACATAACCATTGCTCAAACAAAGTTCACTGCCAAGCGTGGTGAGGTTAAAATGCGCTCATATGCGCCAGTTACAAAAGGGCATCAGGGGCAAATTAAAAAGGCGGTCCAGCTCATGCTCTCTGCAGAGCGGCCCATGATATACACCGGCGGTGGTGTAATTCTTGCCAATGCATCGCAAGAGCTGCGCGATCTGGTAAACCTTATAGGGGCTCCATGTACCAATACACTTATGGGCCTAGGCGCTTTTCCCGCATCTGACGACAAATTTGTTGGAATGCCGGGTATGCATGGTACCTATGAAGCCAACATGGCTATGCAAAATAGCGATGTACTACTGGCCATAGGGGCACGTTTCGACGATCGCGTTATAGGTAACCCACGCCACTTTGCTCAAAATCAGCGCAAAATAATACACATCGATATAGACCCATCTTCTATATCCAAGCGTGTGCAGGTCGATATACCTATTGTGGGCGATGTAAAAACAGTTCTGAAAGACATGATACGGCTGTACCGCGAGGCTTCTGCCGAGCGTGAGCCTAACAAGAAAGCTTTAACCGACTGGTGGCAACAAATAAACACCTGGCGCAATAAGCAGTGTCTTGCTTATAAACCATCAACAGATGTAATAAAGCCCCAGTTTGTAGTGCAAAAGCTATGGGAGGTTACACAGGGCAACGCCTTTGTTACCTCTGATGTAGGACAGCACCAAATGTGGGCGGCTCAATATTATGGCTTTAATGAGCCGCGTCGCTGGATTAACTCTGGTGGCTTGGGCACCATGGGTGTTGGTCTTCCATATGCCATGGGCGTTCAAATGGCTAATCCAGGTTCCGACGTTGCTGTTATTACAGGTGAAGGTTCCATACAAATGAATATTCAAGAGCTTTCAACCTGCAGCCAGTATCGTCTTAGCCCTAAAATTATATGTCTTAACAACCGCTACCTGGGTATGGTAAGGCAATGGCAAGAACTCGATTACGGCTCGCGTTATTCTGAGTCTTACGTAGATGCTTTGCCAGACTTCGTAAAGCTGGTGGAAAGTTATGGCCACGTAGGCATACAAGTTTCTAGTCCGGCTGATGTCGAGCCTGCTCTTAAAGATGCTTTTAACAAATACAAAGACAGGCTAGTGTTTCTGGACTTTATTACCGACCGTACCGAAAATGTTTGGCCAATGGTCCAAGCCGGTAAGGGCCTTACAGAAATGTTGCTTGGAGATCGGA
>JAJYRX010000004.1 GCA_021793875.1 Pseudomonadota bacterium | reverse complement strand
ATGCAGACCAGGTTGAATGGATGAGCAACAACCTAAAGCAACGCGAAAATATAATCCTAAGCGTACACCCACATAACGATCGTGGTACCGCAGTAGCAGCAGCCGAGTTTGCTGTAATGGCTGGAGCAGACCGCGTTGAGGGATGTCTTTTTGGTAACGGTGAGCGTACTGGTAACGTAGATTTAGTGACACTGGCACTTAATCTTTATACCCAGGGAATACATCCTGGCCTAGACTTTTCTGATATTGATGAGGTACGACGCTGTGTTGAGTATTGCAACCAATTGCCAGTACACCCTCGTCATCCATACGCAGGTGATCTCGTGTTTACTGCCTTCTCGGGTTCACATCAAGACGCAATTAAAAAAGGGTTTGCAGTACAGCAACCAGATCAGGTATGGGAAGTACCATACCTACCTATAGACCCAGCCGACCTTGGACGTAACTATGATGCTGTAATACGTGTAAACAGTCAGTCAGGAAAAGGGGGAGTTTCCTATCTATTAGAGCAAGAACACGGCTTAGCCCTACCCCGTCGCTTGCAAATCGAGTTCAGCAGGGCTATTCAAAGAGTTAGCGACGAAACCGGAAAAGAGGTTACACCAGATATGGTGTTTGATATTTTCCAGGACGAGTATCTGGATCAGAAAGATCCTTGGAAACTCATAAGGCACCGCATAACCGGGGAGCGTAAAGATAATTCTAAACAACTATTCCACATAGAAGCCGAAGTAGAGCATAATGGCTCGCTGAAACAGCTCCAAGGGTCTGGCGATGGTGCTATAGCAGCATTCGTAAACGCTCTTGGATCTGACATTCGCATAATGGACTACAACGAACACTCAATTGGTAGTGGTACCGACACAAAGGCTGCCTCTTATGTAGAAATGCGCGTAGGAGACTCCCAAAGCGGATTTGGGGTTGGTATTCATAGAGACATAGTTACTGCATCTTTCATTGCAATATTAAGTGCTCTTAATCGCCACGAAAAGCTTGGCTCTAGCTCTGCTAAAAAAGTAGCATAAGAAAACAAATCCCCCTGCATGTTAGTACCTTACTTGCAGGGGGATTTTTAAAGCTGCAATTAAAATGAAATAGTATGATCCATAAGGTCAATAACTATAGTTGGCTTCTCTAGTGCCTGAGCAACCTTAATTGCAAACTCACGCCCACTTTCTTCGTCTGCAATAAGGTTGTAATATCCGGTTTCGTTGGTGACACCGATAATTTTGTCTAAAGTTAACACCTTTCCACTAGCCCTTGAAGGCTCACACTCAAGCTCAACCCATTGTTTATCGAACCACTCATGAGCTTGCTCGGCATGTTGTTCGGACGTTGGTGCTTCTACCGCATACTCGATCATACGGTCGGGACCAAAGATAATGGTCACTACACTTCTCATAATTAGCCTCCTTTGGGAAAACTAAAGCTTACCATTTCGGTGCTGGTTCCCACGTAATATCGGCGCTTGCATTGTTTGATGCACGCAACATCTCAAGTAGAGGCCAAGCTCGCTGCCTGAAACTTACTGGTTCTGATATTGGGTGCACCTTCTCATCTTCATCTTCTGGCTCTGGCTCCATTGACTGCTTTTCTTTGTCCGTTGCCACCGCCTTTTCTAAGGAACTAATGAAGTCAGGTAACTGCTCATGGGTTATTACACCCCGTTCTGGCATTTCGGTGTAATCGCGCCCAGCTACATGCATTATGGTTAACGCATGCGCACCAAACATTAGTACATCTGCAGCTGCTTTGGATTTAAAAACTATAAGCATAGTGGTTTCCCCGGTGGATAAAACAACACCCTAACCCAATACCGCTTATGCGCCAAAAGGCATTATGGGTGCACCAATAAAAACTATTGAGAGCGCTATGGCAAAAACAATTACAAAAGGGTTGTTTGCTTTACTTTTACTATTACTACACACCTATAGTCTAGCAAATTGCTCACCACCCATTACTGGTGCACCTTGTGCGCAGGGTGGTATAGCAACTATGCATAACCCTGAGCCAGCCATAAGCCTTGCAGCGGGCAACCCAGTTAATCTGGCTAACGGAAATAAGTTTCAAACCGAAACAGATATGCCAGCTAACCCGAATATGCCAGGGCTTGAGCTAGTGCGCCACTACAACTCTTTTAGTAACTCTAATAGCCCTGCAGGGTACGGCTGGAGCTTCTCCTATGACACCAGACTAATTTTAAACTCTGGCCAAGTTCAAATTATTCAGTCTGATGGAAGCCGTATTCTGTTTAACGGCGCTGACCTTGATAGTCACAATAACAGCCATGGCAGACACGGAACATTAACCCGCTTAAATAACAATTACCAATGGATATGGCCATCTGGAACTGGTTTAAGCTTTAATGCGGCTGGCTTGCTAATTGCAATACGATGGCCTTCAGGCAATGCTATATACATAAAGCGTTATGCATATGATCATGCACTTGCAGGTGCAATCGATTCTGTAACAGATGAAGCTGGAAACACTCTGCAGTTTTACTACCGTCAAACCTCTAGTGGGCCAAAAGTTTCTGCCGTAAGCACCCCCCTAGGCAGGTTTACATATTTACATGATGAAAAACATAGACTTATAAAAGCAAGTAGACCAGATAAGCTTTATAAGAGCTACATATATGATGAAAAACTACAGGCAAATAATTTATACGCTCTTACTGGAATATCCATTGGTAAACAGGATTCAGGAGCTTCTCCAGAAACGCATTCTCTGTGGCAATACGATGCTAATGGACGCGTAATATATTCAGAGGTAACCGACCTTAGAAACAACCACCATAAGCTCAAGTTTCAGTACAAAAAAACTGCCTCACCCGGCAGCTCAGGACTAACAATAGTAACCGATCAAAACAACAATAAAACTAGCATAGAAATAGCATCAATAGAGAACAGGTTTGTAATTACTGCTGTAAAAGGTCACGGTTGTTATGGCTGCCCAGCACCAGGAACGACAGCCGCATACGATAGTAGTGCTAGGTTAGTCAAAATTAACAACGCTAACATTGATAGGTATCCAAATGGCAACATAAAAGCTCTTTCCATTAATAATAACGGTTGGACTAATCTGCAGTTTAGTTACGCTGAAAATGGTTTGCGCGAATCTTGGAGTACTACTGACACTGGCTTGGAAAATATTTCTTACAACCTTAAAGGGCTACCTGTACTACGTACGTTTGCTAATGGAGATAAAACAGAAATTGAATACGACGCACTATCTAGGCCCACCATGATAATAGATAGTAACTCTGAGGAGACCGTGACAACTACCTTGGTATGGCAAAGTAACAGACTGATAAAAGTAGGAAATAATGTAGAAACCGAAGTGCGCGAATACGACGAAAATAATCGTATTGTTCAACGACATATAACTCGCAACGAGCCAGAATTTAAAAGGACTGCATATAGTGAACAGTTTTCCTATGATGCCGACAACCGTCTTATCAAACATGCATTACCAGAGGGCGGTTATTTAGAGTATCAATGGGGCCCTAAGCAACAATTAATGTCTGTGTACTGGACTAGCCTAGACGGCAAACGTCACAACGTTATAAGACCGCTAGAAAGCTATGGTTATATTCATGGCAATGGTTTGAAAACCGTTAGCACTAAGCTTGAAAGTTTAAACTTAAAAGAGCTGACAGTATTTAATGATCATAGAAATGTTGTCACACAACACCTTATATTCGACTCAAGCAACCGCCCAATATCAGAAGCGCATAATTCTACTAACTATTCATACAGCCATGATTCTCAAGGCCGGCTTGTTGGCATAAAACAAATTCAGCCATATTTGGCCAATGACAACACATGGTATGCATGGTCACAAAATGGCAGCGCTAGAGCTATAAACAGTAAAGGTAAAACAGTAATAAGGCAGGCTAAGCACGATGCTTCAGGGTTACCCACAGAAGCAAACGGACTAAGCTTAAAATATGGTGCAAACCGCCGTCTGCAAGTCGTAAATCGTAATGGCGAAAAAATTGCCAAGTACAAACACAACGCCTATGGTTTCAGGGTATCCCGCAGCATGGACGGTACAAACTCTCAATACTATTATCTGGAAAACCAACTAGTTGGCCTTAAACACTATAAAAAAGATGTGGGTTACAAAAATAATAGCGACCTACTACTAGATCAAAGGTTCATATATGCGTTTGAAACTCCAATAGCTCTTATTAAATACAGCGACGCAAACAAAAATGGAGAGCTTCTATACATACACTCAAGCCTACAAGGAGCTCCCGTTCTGGTTACAGACCACGAACAACAACCTATATGGCAGGCCCACTATAGCCCCTTCGGTATGGCTACCATTATGGTTGAAAACATAGAGCTAGATTTACGCTTGCCTGGACAAGTATTTGATAAGGCTACCGGTTGGCACGACAACCTATTGCGCACATATGACCCGGCATGGGGTAGTTATATCGAGCCTGACCCCCTAGGCCCTATACCAGATAGTCAGGCTTATGGTTATGCCAAGCAACAGCCAAGAATTTACACCGACCCAACCGGACTATTACTCTTTGCTTTCGACGGAACCCGACAAAGCAAACATACGAACGCAAACGTTTGGCAAATGTCACAGATGTATCAAGATGGGCCGGCCTACTATCAAGACGGACCCGGCAATTCCATGTATATCGACTGGGACGCTTTAACCGCACATCAGGCAAAACAAATAATAGACAAACAATGGAGCTTACTATTGCTAGAGCTGTCTAAAAGCAGCCCTACCGAAACTATACCAATCGACATTCTGGGGTTTTCAAGAGGCGCCGCCCTGGCAAGACACTTTAGCAATCTAATTAGTCAACATGTTACGCAGGGGATGTTTCAGTATTACGATGTATTTTTTGGTCATGTAACCGCTTGCGTTGACCTTAGATTTATGGGGTTATTCGATAGCGTGGCACAATTTGGCTTAGGTGGCAGCCAGAACCATCTTTATGACCTTACAATCAGCCCTGCCTGGGAGTGGGTGGCACACGCCGTTGCTTTACATGAAAGACGTTGGCTATTTCCATTGCTTAGTGCAAGCGATACCGGTGCGTACAACGTTGTTGAAGCTCCATTTATTGGCTCTCACTCAGACATTGGTGGGGGTGTATATCAAGAGCGCAATAGCGATGAACACATCAAGCTTTCTGACATCACAATGCAATGGATGCTTTGGCAGGCAAGTGCGGCAACAGTAAAATTTAACAATCCAGGCATTAATGTCGCTAATAAGACTGCAATTCTGAACGACTTTCGCTCTACAGTAGCGCGCAGCATACAAGACGGTGACAGAGCAGTACAATCATCAGCGGCACGGCCTTTGTTGAACTATCAAGATTATCATCCAAGGCTAGGGCGAAATACACGCAACCAAACTGAGCAGTTCATAAATAGGCCAGAAAATTGGCGCCGATTACCAGGATCAGAAGTAGGTGAAGTAAATATGCAGGGTTACAGCCAATGGCTTAATGAAGTTAATGGATGGACCATGCCACCTGTCTGATATGATTGACCTTTTAGTATTAATTCCAATTAATTTATGCTGTTAGAGCAACAACAAAAGCTTATATCTTTAATATCCGAAGCACTGCAACACATGCTTCCTGAAACCACGTTCAACGTTACACTAGAGCGCCCTAAAGTTGCGGCTCACGGTGACATAGCAAGCAATATAGCAATGCAGCTTGCACGCGTAGCCAAGCAGAACCCGCGTGCTCTTGCCGAGCAAATAACTAATCTACTAGAAAAAAACCCTGAAACATCAAGCCTTATACAAAAAATGGAAGTGGCCGGGCCAGGGTTTATAAATTTTTATCTTACATCTGAAGCCAAGCGTGAAGTGCTTAATGAAATCAGCAAGTATGGCAATATCTTCGGACACAAGCCTCAAGGCGAGCACAAAGTTATGGTTGAGTTTGTGTCTGCTAACCCTACCGGTCCTCTTCATGTAGGTCATGCCCGTCAAGCAGCCCTTGGTGACTCGCTATGTCGTATATTTGCTACCCAGGGTTTTGAAGTAGTAAGCGAATTCTATTACAACGACGCTGGCAACCAAATTGATAACCTTGCCGCAAGCGTTCAAGCTAGAGCTCGCAACATAGACCCAGATCACCCCGAGTTCCCCGTCGATGGGTACCGCGGTGAATATATCAAAGATATAGCCGCCGACTTCCTTAAGAAAAAAACAATACAGGCATCCGATAGCGATCCTGTAACAGCAAGTGGCAATATAGAAGACATTGAGAACATAAGGCAATTCTCAGTGGCTTATTTACGCAAAGAGCAAGACCTAGACCTGAAAGCATTTGGCCTCACATTCGATAACTATTATCTTGAGAGCTCGCTATACACAACTGGACGAGTTGATGAAACGGTTCAAGCCCTAATAAATTCTGGCCACACCTATGAACATGAAGGAGCTCTCTGGTTACGCACTACAGACTTAGGAACTGGCGACGACAAAGACAGAGTTATGCGCAAAACTGACGGGGGTTACACTTACTTTGTCCCAGACGTTGCGTACCATGTAACTAAGTGGGAACGTGGATTCCATCAGGCTATAAACATTCAGGGCAGTGACCATCACGGCACTATAGCTAGGGTTAAAGCAGGTCTACAAGCCCTAAATATTGGCATACCCACCAGCTACCCGCAGTACATAATCCATAAAATGGTTAAGGTAATGCGAGAAGGAAAGGAGGTGAAAATCTCCAAACGAGCTGGTAGCTATGTTAGTCTGCGTGATCTTATAGACTGGGTAGGTCGTGACGCTGTTAGGTTTTTCTTGGCGCAGCGCAGGGCCGATTCCGAGTTTGTATTTGACATTGATCTGGCTCTTTCTCAAACTGAAGAAAACCCCGTTTATTACATACAATATGCGCATGCTCGTATTTGTTCTGTGCTAAACCAATGTGAAGATCTATCCAATGAAATACAACAAGCAAGCACTACGCCTCTAGTCGCCAATACTGAATTTGACTTGCTACGCAGGTTGTCTGAATATCCATCTGTACTAGAGCAGGCTGCAAATGAGTTAGCACCGCACCAACTCGCTTTCTGGCTGCGTGATTGCGCATCTGACTTTCATAGCTGGTACAACACTGAACGATTCCTTGTTAGCGACAAAAATCTCCAACTTGCACGCCTAAGGCTTGCTCAAGCAACCAAACAAGTACTTGCTAACGGTTTGTCACTATTAGGCGTTTCTGCACCCGATAAAATGTAACTTATGGCTAAAAAACGTAGAAAACCCTCATCAAAATCTGGTGGCAGTACCCTATTTGGCATAATGGTAGGCCTTATTCTGGGCCTAGCCGCAGCGGTAGCTGTAGCTCTTTTTGTTACACAGGTACCAATGCCATTCGTGGATAAAGCCAGCAGAGAGCCTGCAAAAACACTATTACCCGACGTGCGTAACGCACCAGATCCAAATCTGGCACTATCTGGACGAGGCAGCTCTAAAGATGAACTAGATAGTGTGCCGCCGCCCACACAGGGAAGCGCCCCACCAGAACCAGACTCCATACGCAGTGGTGACACCTTAGGTGATCTAATCTCTTCACTATCTTCCGATGATAGGAAAAAGGCCGACAGTCCTACACAAGATGTAATTGTTCCCGGTGTAACAGACTCTGCAAAACAATCCGATGCACGACAAACAACTAGCACACAAACTAGATACTACCTACAAGCAGGTGCATTCCGATCGGCATCCGATGCCGAGAGTGTCAAAGCACGTATATTATTACTTGGACTCCCAGCTCAAGTTCACCAGGCACAAATTGACGGCGGTACAATAAACCGCGTACGAGTTGGCCCATTTACCGGCATAGACGAAATGAATCAGGCACGCTCTACACTTGGCTCTGAAAAAATCGAGTCAACTGTAGTGCGTCCATAAAAATATTTAGGGAAATTAAATATGAAAAGTATTACTTCATTACGCCAGTTCTTCTTGGTAGTGGTAACCATGATGGGAATGCTAATACTCTCTACAGCACAATCCCAAGAAGGAAAAACATATATAGAGCTAAATAAAACCCAACCTTCAGAAACGGTGGGCAAAGTAGAGGTTATAGAATTTTTTGCTTATACATGCCCGCATTGCAAGGCCATGGAACCGCTAATCAGCGATTGGTCTAAAACCATTCCCGAAGACGTTGCGCTCATGAGAGTACCGGTTGCATTCAACGCAAACCTTACTGACCTCCAAAAGTTGTACTTTACTCTTGACAACCTTGAGCGCCTCGATCTACATCCGAAAGTGTTTCAAGCACTACATAATGAAGGTAAGTCATTATATAAAGCTGATGAAATAATCGAATGGGCCGAGGAACAAGGTCTTGATCGCCAGGTGTTTTCTGATATTTTTAATTCCTTCGGTATACAGTCAAGAGTTAGTCGTGCCAACGAACTAGTCAAAAACTACAATATAGAATCAACACCATCGTTAGCCATAGGAGGAAAATACGTAACTTCTCCTGGTATGACCAACAGCTACGAAGCTACTATTACAGAGGCAGATAAGCTAATAGAAAAAGCCCGTGAACGCGGTCAGCCATAAGTTGGGGAAACTACGAGCTATATATTTTTCTGTAACGCGCTAGTATTGGGGATGTCACCAAATATGTAAAAATAACATCCCCATGCCTCATCAGCCAGAACCAGAAATTCACGAAAAGAACTCTACCGACCCGAAAGTATTACTTAGTCTAAAGCTTGAAGACTGGTTGTCGGTAATAATAATATCGCTATTGGCCTGCATTACTTTTGCAAACGTAGTAGTACGTTATCTAACAAGCGACTCTTTTGCCTGGACAGAAGAAATATCTGTGTTTCTTTTAATTGTCCTAACTATGGCTGGGGCAGCCTCTGCTTACGCACGTAATCAACACATAAGAATTGAGTTCCTAGCTGATCGCGGTTCTCCAAAAAAACAGCGCTATATGGCAATTGCCGCAAATATTGCCGTATTGATGTTTTTTTTGTTGCTTGCAGTGCTTTCCGTACGTATGGTTTACGACGACTTCACTTGGGGCGATACCTCACCAGCAATAGGAATACCTAGCTGGTGGTACTCAGTCTGGATGCCTGTATTTTCAATGCTTATTGTTGCAAGGGTTGCCGGTGTTCTTTGGCGTAAGCTACGAGATATATCATGATTACTGCAGCGCTTTTTGTAAGCTTCCTGCTGCTAATGGTAATTGGCACCCCTGTTGGAGTGGCATTAGGAATTTCCGGAACTCTAGCTATTGTCTTATCAAACCTTGATACTCAATGGTTTGGTCTAATGGCAATTCCACAAAGTTTTTATGCAGGACTTGCTAAGTATCCTCTGCTAGCAATTCCCATGTTTGTTCTGGTAGGCACTATTTTTGAGCGCTCTGGAGTTGCTGCCAGACTAGTACAGTTTGCAACAGCGGTTGTGGGTCGTGGTCCTGGCATGTTGCCATTAGTGGCAATTGCTGTTGCCATGTTTCTCGGTGGTATATCTGGTTCAGGCCCAGCATGTGCAGCAGCTATTGGTGCTGTAATGCTTAAGGCAATGCATCGCGCCGGTTATTCAGGTACATTTTCTGCCAGCGTAATTGCCGCGGGAGCTTCCACCGATATACTTATTCCACCATCTATAGCATTCATAGTTTATTCGGTACTGGTGCCACAAGCTTCTGTTCCAGCACTATTTGCGGCCGGGCTTGTACCAGGTCTGCTAGCCGGAATAGGTCTAATGGCAACTTCTGTGTGGCTATCACGTAAACACAACATGGGTTCGTCTGAAAGTCATATAGAGCGACCACCTTTCTGGAGCTCACTACGTTCAGCTGCTTGGGGAATAGCTGCACCAGTACTTATTCTAGGTGGTATGCGTATAGGCCTTTTTACACCAACGGAAGCTGCTGTTGTAGCTGTTTTCTATGGGCTTTTTGTAGGCATGGTAGTACATCGTTCCATAAAAATACGCGATCTATTCATAATACTTCGTGATGCGGCCGAGCTATCAGCTGTAATCATGATAATAGTCACTCTTGCCGGAATATTCGCTTGGGCCCTGTCCACCTTAAGTGTAATAGACCCGTTCACCAAGGCGGTGGTAAATTCCGGACTAAGTGAACATGCTGTTTTGTTACTTTTTGTACTACTTCTAATAGCCTTAGGAATGTTTCTTGATGGAATATCAATATTCCTAATAATAGTTCCACTAATAATGCCTATAGCCAATGCCTATGGATGGGATCCCGTATGGTTTGGAGTCATATTAACCGTTATGGTGGCCATAGGTCAGTTCACGCCACCGTTAGCAGTAAACCTAATGGTTTCTTGCCGAATGGCTGGCGTTCCAATAGAAGGTACGGTTAGGTGGGTTGTGTACCTTCTATTATCCATGCTGGCAGTTTTGCTGCTAATAATTATCTTCCCACAGCTAGCTCTGTGGCTACCAAAAAATCTAGGATACTAACAACACAGGAGACTTTTATGAAACTACGCAAATTATTAGCATTAACTGCTAGCACAGTAGCAGCCTTTACTATGGCAACCAGCGCCTGGGCAGCTAACTATAAGTCTGAATACAAGCTTTCATTAGTAGTAGGCACTGCATTTCCGTGGGGTAAGGGCGCCGAAATTTGGGCCGATATGGTTAGAGAGCGCACAGATGGCCGCATTAATATTAAGCTCTATCCGGGCGTATCGCTGGTACAAGGTGATCAAACCAGAGAGTTCACAGCTATACGACAGGGTGTTATAGATATGGCTGTCGGCTCTACTATTAATTGGTCGCCGCAAATTAAGCAATTAAACCTTTTCTCACTACCATTCCTTATGCCCGACTTTAAAGCTGTAGATGCCTTAGTACAGGGTAAGGTTGGTGAACAAATGTTCGAGTTTATTGAAAAGGGTGGAGTAGTGCCGCTTGCCTGGGGCGAAAACGGCTATCGCCAAATAAGTAACTCTAAGCATACAATAACTAGCCCAGAAGATCTGAAAGGGCTTAAATTACGCGTAGTTGGCTCACCCCTATTTATAGACACCTTTACAGCACTAGGCGCAAACCCTACACAAATGAGCTGGGCTGATGCACAACCCGCACTGGCAACAGGCGCAGTAGACGGTCAAGAAAACCCTCTATCAATATTCATTGGCTCAAAACTACAAGATGTTGGTCAGAAATACCTAACCTTATGGAACTATATGTCCGACCCATTAATTTACGTAGTCAACAAGCAGGTATGGGAATCATGGACTGAAGAAGACCGTGAAATAGTGGCTAAAGCTGCTCAAGATGCTGCCAAACAGCAAATACAAATAGCCCGCCAAGGTGTTACAGAAGACGACTCTTCTTTATTAGATGAGCTCGAGAAGGCCGGCGTAAGTGTTACCAGCCTTACACCCGAGCAGCACCAAGCCTTTGTTGATGCAACTAAGTCAGTAACCGACAAATGGAAAAAAACTATTGGCGAAGACTTAGTTAATCAGGCATTAAAGGATATAGAAAACCGCTAAGAAATTGTTGTTATGGCCTGCTGCAAGTCGGCGATAAGATCATCGACATGCTCCAGGCCTACATACAAGCGCACCAACGGGTAATCAGAATTACCCCAATACTCGTGTGGCACCAGAGCTGCTTTGTCTACAAGCTGTACAAGACTTTCAAAACCACCCCAAGAAAACCCTATACCGAATAACTTTAGTGAATTAACGAAGTTACGAGCATTTTTGTGGCTTGTTTTCAAACGTATAGACATAAGACCGTTAGAACCTTTACAGTCCCGCTTCCATAGCAAATGGCCGTCGTCTGAATCTAAGGCAGGGTAATATATTTTGTCTACTATTGGACTCTCACGCAGCCATTTAGCAACTTTAAGCCCGCTTTCAGCACTTTGACTCAACCTTAAAGGCAATGTACGCGCGCCTCTTATAGCCAGCCAGGCATCATCTGCGCTTATAGAATACCCAAGGGCATAGTGTGTTGAATCTAGTTGTGCGGCCAACTCATCATTATTTACCATCACAGCACCAAGAAGGAGATCTGAATGACCATTTAGATATTTGGTGCCAGCCACTACAGAGACATCTACTCCTAGCTCTAAAGGATTATAAAAACCAAGACCCCAGGTATTGTCAGTGGCCATAATCAAGTTATGCTCGGTAGCAAATTGTGCCAATGCCGGCAAATCGAGCATTTCTAGTAACAAAGACCCCGGCGACTCTACATATAACATTCTGGTTTGCGGTGTTAGGTTTTGCTTTATAACATCGGGAACAGCTCGACAGTACGACACCTTTATACCAAACCTGCTCAGAACAGCAGCATCTAATCGTCGCACTGGACCATAGGAGCAATCAGCAACAATAACGTGATCTCCTTGTTTAAGAAAACTTAAAAATGCTAGCGTGATTGCCGCCATTCCAGATGAAGCTAAATAAGCATATTTTGCAGTCTCCAACTCACAAAAAATGCTTTCTAGGGCACCATGTGTGTCCATACCAGAGCGACCGTAAGTAAATATACGTTTGCCCTCTTTTTTTTGTGCTGCTACACCTTCCAAAGCTTCAAGGTTACGAAAACGCACAGTGCTTGTACGCATGGACGGTAAAGGCACCGGAGCCGCACCCGTTACCTCATCGAAAGGGGCCATAGCGGCGTGTTGCAAAAATGTGTTTGTATGCCTTTTGGAGCTTTGACTCATGTGCTTATACCTTCAAAATTATCTATGATTACCTATATGATATCCATCGAAACGGTTACTTCTTTTTTCTTTGTTTCAATTTTACTTGCCCTGTCGCCAGGGCCAGACAATATTTTCGTAATGTCTCAGTCCGTCGCTTACGGTCGCAAAGCGGGGTTATGCGTAGTAGCTGGCTTATGTACAGGATTAATAGGCCATACTGCGGCAGTGACGTTAGGTATAGCAGCTATAGTTACCAATTCGCCAATTATATTTACTGTAATAAAAACAGCCGGTGCAATGTACCTTTTTTATCTTGGATGGCAAAGTCTGAAAAGTACAGAAGCTTATGTGCTGAAAGGGCCATTATCATCAATCAAAAATAATGCTGCTAGCAAGCTTTACTTGCGCGGCATTATTATGAACCTTAGCAACCCTAAAGTTACTTTATTTTTTCTGGCTTTTCTACCTCAGTTCACAACCCATGCACACACGTCAATAGCAATACAAACCGTAGCTCTTGGAGCACTTTTTATATTAGCTACACTATTGGTATTCAGTGCAATTGCCATTGCCTCCGGATATATTGGCGAGCTACTACAGCAGTCCAATCGCATACACATGATAATGCATAAAATAACCGGATTAGTATTTATAGCCCTAGCAATAAGCCTGTTAATTAGGCGTCTTTGAGAACCTTATAAGGCCATAAGAGTCTACTTCTCGCTTAAGTTTGCCTTCGTAGTAAAGAGCATGCAAATGTGCCAGTGCCTCTCCCATAGCAAACGTAAGCTGATGCAGATCCAGCTTGCGTCTAAACAGAACGGGAACTATATCCGCAGTTGTTTGTGGATGTATACAAGCATCCATAACCTCTTGTAGGCGCTCTTTGTGGTGAGCATGTTGCTGAGCTATGCGCACATGTATACCTTTAAAAGGTTTTCCGTGTGATGGCAAAACAAGCGCGTCATCTGGAAGATCTTTATATTCGTGAAGTGAATTCAGGTATTGTGGCAAAGGGTTGCCCATAGGCTCATAATTGAAAACACTAACGTTTGTTGAAATACGCGGTAGCAGCATATCACCAGAAATTAATACATTTATATCACTGCACCAAAGAGAAGCATGCTCGGGGGCGTGACCATAACCAACAATAACACGCCATTTGCGGCCATTTATTTGCAAAGTATCATTGTGACTAATGCGAATAAACTCAGCTGGCACTGAGGGCACCAAGCCAGGATAATAAGTAGCACGCTGCCGAATTTTCTCCTTTGAGTCTTCGTCTGTAAGTCCATGACTAGCGAAAAAATCTGCCGCAGCCGGACCAGTAGGCCCACCAGACCCGTTTGGCCCTGGAGGCATGGAGAACAAACGGGCGGTCATGAAATCGGTCATAGTCATGTATAGCGGCACATCCCAACGCTTGCATAACCAATCTGCTAAGCCAACATGATCAGGATGCATGTGAGTAACTATTACGCGTAGTACAGGCAAACCATCCAGTACGTTTTTAAACACCTGCTCCCACTGCTCTTTAACCTCATCACGGGCGACACCACAATCCACTATTGTCCAGCCTTTTCGACCGTCAACCTCGTCTTCTAACAACCAGAGGTTTATGTGGTCAAGAGCAAATGGAAGTGGCATACGTATCCAATACAAGCCTTCTGCCACCTTTATTGCGCTACCAGACTCTGGAAGACTTTCAAATGGATATACAAGTTGTTGCTCGTCTGTATTCATGTTGTCCCCTGACTGTACTTTAGACTATGTATTGTGGCATGATAATTTACGTTTACGTAAACTGCAAAACAATCCACAATTAATGCAAGCATACTATGGCACAAAAAACCTGGACAATATCCGATCTAGCACAAGAGTTTTCCATAACTCCACGCACCATTAGGTTCTATGAAGATCAAGGCATAGTTTCACCTGAGCGTAACGGACGTAACAGGGTTTATTACGCTCGCGATAGAACACGACTAAAACTTGCCTTACGAGGTAAACGACTAGGCCTGCAATTATCAGAAATTTTAAGCTTGATAGACATGTATGACGGCCCGGGCGATACTGTCGTACAGCTAAAGCAATACATGACCGTACTAAACAAACATAAAGCTCTGCTTGAACAACAGCGCCAAGATCTGGAGCAAACACTTGCAGAAATCAACACACAACAGGCACATTGCGAAGAGTTACTTAAGCAGAAACAAGATAAGCTTGCTAAAAATCAAGGGTAAACCCTTGTATCTTACGTTTACGTAAACGTAATATAAATATGTATCTGCCCTTTTGCAGGATATTTTTTCGGAGCGACTGATGAATCTACCCGGTCTTAACTTTAATTTGGGCGACGACATCGACATGCTGCGCGATGCCGTGCGCGAGTTTGCTCAATCAGAAATAGCACCTCTGGCAACTGAGGTTGACGAAACCGATCAGTTTCCCATGCACTTGTGGCAAAAAATGGGGGAGCTTGGTGTCCTTGGTATGACAGCCGATGAAGAATACGGTGGCACTAACATGGGCTATCTGGCACACATGATAGCAATGGAAGAAATTTCCCGAGCAAGCGCCTCTATAGGTCTTTCCTATGGTGCACACTCTAATCTGTGTGTGAACCAAATAAACCGTAACGGTAACGAAGCTCAAAAGCAAAAGTACCTGCCAAAGTTAATAAGTGGTGAGCATGTGGGCGCTCTTGCCATGAGCGAAACCGGAGCTGGTTCCGATGTTGTAAGCATGAAGCTCAGAGCCGAGAAAAAAGGTGATCATTACGTACTAAACGGCTCCAAAATGTGGATCACTAATGGTCCCGACGCCGATACCCTTGTTGTCTACGCAAAAACAGACCCTTCTGCAAATGCGCGTGGAATTACCGCATTTATTATTGAAAAAGGGTTTAAAGGGTTTTCAATCGCACAAAAACTAGACAAACTAGGAATGCGAGGCAGTCATACCGGTGAACTGGTATTCCAAGATTGTGAAGTCCCAGAAGAAAATATTCTAGGAGAGCTCAACGGCGGCGTAAAAGTTCTTATGAGCGGCTTAGACTATGAAAGAGCAGTTCTAGCTGCTGGTCCTCTTGGCATAATGCAAGCAGTAATGGATAACGTAGTGCCATATATTCACGATCGTAAGCAGTTCGGCCAATCTATAGGCGAATTCCAGCTTATACAGGGCAAAGTAGCTGATATGTATACAGCCTTGCAGGCAAGCCGTGCATTTTGCTATGCAGTTGGAAAAAATCTGGACGACCTGGGTGCCGACCATGTAAGGCAGGTCCGCAAAGACTGTGCAGCTGTAATACTTTACTGTGCTGAAAAAGCAACCTGGATGGCTGGCGAAGGAATACAAATACTAGGTGGTAACGGCTATATTAACGAGTTTCCAGTTGGTCGCCTGTGGCGAGACGCAAAGCTCTACGAAATAGGCGCCGGTACTAGTGAAATTCGCCGAATGCTTATAGGGCGAGAGTTATTTAACGAAACTCGTTAAATGCAATACTCTGGTGACCATATAAACATACAGCCGGTGGCAAGCTCTGGCTTGTCTCCGGCTAGTGTCGCCAGTTTGATGCTACATGGGTTTAACAGACATTACTCACTATTTAGATATAGCGCCCAACGCGCCAAATCGCTGTTTGAATCCAGACAATGGCAGGGTATACAGCAACTTACGCGCGAACGTATTGAGTACTACGACACTCGTGTTAATGAGTGCACCAACACCCTTAAAAAGCAGCTAAAAGATTCTTACATACCTAGTGAAGATCAACACTTTGAATTCACCGCCAAGCAACTAGATTTCTGGCAGTCGGTTAAAACAGAATTTATAAAGTTATTAGCAGATCATCACCAACCAGAATGCGCAGAAACATTTTTCAATTCAGTATCTTGCCGTATACTTCATCGCAGCTACTACAATAACGACTTTATGTTTGTGCGTCCTGCGGTATCCACCGACTATCTAGATGGCGTAAAACCTTCATATCGGTCATATTACCCACTAAAAAATGGCATAGAAAAAACCGTTAGCAGCATACTAACCGACTATGGTTTAGCAGCCCCTTTTACAGATCTGCCATCTGACGTGCATAAAATATCTAGGCGTGCTGTGCATCATTTGCGCAATATTATTAAGAAGACCACCGACCAGCGTCTTGCGCCAGACTGTCAGGTTCACACTCTTAAATCTCTTTTCTTTCGCAACAAAGGCGCTTACATAGTTGGCCGGTTGGTAAATCACAACACGGTATACCCTTTTGCTATCCCACTAATACACGACGCGTCCGGCCACTTACGCACTGACGCACTTCTATATACCAGCGACGACTTAAGCACTCTGTTTAGTTTTACCAGAGCTTATTTTCTGGTAGATATGGAGGTGCCGTCAGCTTATGTGCGCTTTTTAAGTAGCCTTATTCCAAGAAAACCGCAGGCGGAAATTTATACAGCAATAGGCCTACACAAGCAAGGTAAAACACTGTTTTATCGTGACTTTCTTCAACACCTAGAACATTCCCACGACTGTTTCGATGTAGCCCCCGGTATACATGGTCTAGTTATGACGGTATTTACTCAGCCTTCATATCCATACGTCTTTAAAATGATACGCGACCGCATACGTAAAGACGACATGGATAACGCTACTGTAAGGTCAAAATACCTGCTAGTAAAAAAACATGACAGGGTTGGACGCATGGCTGACACGTGGGAGTATTCTCAGGTGGCACTTCCAAAAAGCCGTTTCGCTCCAGCGCTTCTAAAAGAACTACGCGATCAAACCCCCGCTCAAATTGAAGAAACAGACGATGTTATTGTTCTTAAACATGTTTACATAGAACGTCGCATGACACCGCTTAACATCTATATACAGCGGGCTAAAGACTCCAGTCTTGAGTCTATAGTGCGACAATACGGGGATGCCATTAAAGAACTTGCTGCTGCCAATATATTTCCTGGCGACATGTTATACAAAAACTTTGGTGTTACCCGTCTTGGGCGAGTGGTTTTTTATGACTACGATGAAATACAGAAAATGACGGAAATGAATTTTCGTAAAATACCAGAAGCACCCAATGAAGAAGCTGAGCTGTCAGCTGAACCATGGTACCCAGTTGGGCCTAATGATGTATTTCCCGAAGAGTTCCGTTTCTTTCTATTGGGTAATCCAAAGGTTCGTGATGCGTTTCTTAAGTATCACAGCGATCTACTGGAAGCCCAATGGTGGCAAAACACGCGTGAGCAAGTTGCCATGGGCAAACTAAGCGACATGTTTCCCTACGAGCCCTCACGCAGATTTGAATATATCAGGAGTAAATAATGTCTGATCCTATTGTAATCGTTTCTATAGCACGAACTCCTATGGGCGCCATGATGGGCAGTCTATCAAGTCTGGCGGCGCACGAGCTAGGTTCTATAGCAATCAAATCAGCTCTAGAAAGAGCCGGAGTTTCAGCAGACAAAGTAGATGAAGTACTTATTGGTAATGTTTTGCAGGCAGGCCAAGGCCAAGCACCTGCTAGACAGGCTGCTTTAGGAGCAGGGCTACCTATTTCCGCTGGATGTACCACAGTACATAAAGTATGTGGTTCAGGTTTAAAAACAGTAATGATGGGACACGATATGCTACTGGCAGGTAGCGCGGAAGTGGTAGTAGCTGGTGGTCAAGAAAGCATGAGTAATGCACCATATCTACTACTTAAAGGGCGTGAAGGCTACAGGTATGGTCACTCAACGGTATACGATCACATGGCATTAGACGGCCTTGAAGACGCCTATCAGCGCGGCACTGCCATGGGGGTTTTTGCCGAACAGTGTGTAGATAAATACAAATTCACACGCGAGCAACAAGATGCGTTTGCCCTTGAGTCACTAGATAGGGCTTTGAAAGCATCCAGAAATGGCAGCTTTTCTGATGAAATTGTGCCTGTAACTATAAAAGGGCGCAAAGGCGATACAGTTGTCGATACCGACGAAAACCCAGGCCGCGCTATGCCTGAAAAAATTCCTAATTTACGCCCAGCATTTAAGAAGGACGGAACAGTTACGGCTGCTAACGCATCTTCAATATCCGATGGAGCAGCTGCAGTAGTAATAATGCGCGAATCCACAGCCAAAAATATGGGCTTGAAACCATTAGCACGCATAATTGCACATAGCCAGCATGCACAAGAGCCAGAATGGTTTACAACAGCTCCTATAGGATCCATACAAAAAGTACTAACTAAGGCTGGTTGGAATACTACCGATGTAGACCTTTACGAAATAAATGAAGCATTTGCAGCAGTTACCATGGCGGCAATGCAAGACCTAGATCTACCACACAACAAGGTAAATATTTTTGGTGGTGCTACAGCACTTGGACACCCAATAGGAGCATCTGGTACCAGATTACTAGTAACTCTTGTTAACGCACTGCACAAAACCGGCGGCAAGCGCGGTATAGCCTCGCTTTGCATAGGTGGCGGAGAAGCCGTCTCCATGGCCGTAGAAGCAGTTTAATCAATTAAAATAACAAGCTCTTTATAGGATAAAAAATGCCTGTAATTGAAACTCGTATAAATCCGCGTTCACAAACTTTTGTGGAAAACGCAGCAGCCATGCAAGCAGTTGTCGATGACCTGCATAAACAACTTGCTAAAACCGCTTTGGGAGGCAGCGAAGCTGCCAGGCAGCGTCACTTAGATCGTGGCAAACTATTACCCCGAGAACGTGTAGAACGCCTGCTTGATCCAGGGTCACCATTCCTGGAACTTTCCCCTATGGCTGCTCACGATGTTTACAACAATGAATCACCCGGTGCCGGAATAATTACTGGCATAGGCCGTGTTGCAGGT